>NZ_JAKUFQ010000106.1:0-17585 GCF_022663475.1 Bacillus cereus group sp. BfR-BA-01382 | reverse complement strand
AAAGAGAAGCGTGAAGACATCTTTGCGGGATTAGATGAAGCAACAAAAACAAAAGCAAAAGCGATTTTAGACAATGAAAAGAAACAATTAGAGGAATTAAATGTGGATCTTCCGCATCACAAGTTTTTTATGAAAAAAGAAGATAAATAATTGATTTATGTATCTTTCGTGGGGCAACCGGAAGGTACATGCAAGGACCGATTTCTACTTATAGAAATCGGTCTCTTTTAATGATTCAATAAGATTCTTTTCATTGTTAGTATGTATCCGAAGACGCAGTAGAAGATTGCAAAACCGATAAACACTTCCGTATATTGATATTTACCCAATACGTAGAAGGAAACAGCTGGTATAATAGCTACCGCTAAAATGCTATAAACAGGATACTTGTTTCGATACATGATAGCGAATAGAACAGAGAGAAACGTAGCGATGATACAAAAGACAGCAATCATTATTGGTACACCTCCTAAATGAATTATACCATTTTTAGGGAATTAGAGAAGTTTTGTATCTTCTGTTATAATATAAGAAGAGAAATATTTCCTATGTTATATAAAAAAATATATTGATTTTTTCTAACAATTCAATATAATGAACAATAACTACAAAATTCGACATCAAGAAGTGATGATGAGGACACGATTAATTTTTTACGATTCCCAGAGAGGGAAGCCTTTGGCTGTGAGCTTCCTAATACGGAAAAATAGATTACCACCTCTGAACTGCAGCAGTGAACGAACATCTAGTAATTGCTTGCCGGCAAAAACCGTTATTTAGACTTGAGAAATTGGTGAAGTGTGTTACTTTGCGAATTGAAACAAGGGTGGAACCACGAATACAACACTCGTCCCTTTTTTAGGGAGGAGTGTTTTTTTATTTCATTTTTGCATCACACTAGAATTGGAAGGAGGATACGCAGCATGCATCATGATGAGAGGAACAAAATTGGTTTAACAGTAGCACTTTCTATCGTAGTAGGAACGATTATCGGGTCTGGTGTATTTATGAAACCAGGAAGCGTATTAGATTACTCAGGGAGTTCTAATATGGCCATTCTTGCTTGGGTAATTGGTGGTCTGTTGACGTTAGCGAGTGGTTTAACAGTAGCCGAAATTGGAGCGCAAATCCCGAAAAATGGTGGGTTGTATACGTATTTAGAGGAGATTTACGGAAGTTTTTGGGGATATTTATCAGGCTGGATGCAAACAATTGTTTATGGACCAGCTATTATCGGAACATTAGGTTTATACTTTAGTTCTTTAATGATTAATTTTTTCTATTTAGATAAAGTGTGGAATTTACCAATCGCAATCGGAACAGTTGTGTTCCTTGGCTTTGTAAATAGTATGGGAACAAAATACGGAGGTATCGTTCAAACAATCACGACAATTGGGAAAATGATTCCGATTGTATTAATTGTCGTGTTAGGTTTTTGGAAAGGAAACAGTGATATTTTTAACGTAGTAGTGCCGATATCAGAAAATCAAAGTATCGGTATGGCAATTTTAGCAACGTTATTTGCTTATGACGGCTGGATTTTACTTGCTTCGATTGGTGGAGAAATGAAGAATCCAACAAAGTTATTACCGAAAGCAATGACAGTTGGGATTTTAATTGTAACTGCTGCTTACGTATTAATTAACTTGGCGTTATTAAATGTATTACCAGCAGCAAAAATTGTAGACCTTGGAGAAAATGCAACAGCGACAGCTGCTGGTATGTTACTTGGAGAATATGGTGGGAAAATTATTAGTATCGGTATTATCGTTTCTATTTTCGGTTGTTTAAATGGAAAGATTTTAACGTTCCCACGTATTCCAATGTCTATGGCAGAACGTGGACAACTTCCATTTGCTAAGTTTATTGCAAAGGAAAGTCCGAGATTTAAAACACCAGCAAATGCGATTACTGTTGAAATCATTTTAGGAATTATTTTAATGATTATTAGTGATCCAAATAAGCTATCTGAGATTTCCGTATTTATTATTTATATTTTCTATGTAATGACGTTTATTGGTGTCTTCATTTTAAGGAAACGTAATAAGAATAAAGAGCGTGCATATAGTGTACCGTTATTCCCAATCGTACCAATCGTTGCGATTTTAGGTTCGTTCTTTGTAATCGGTAGTGCGATTATTAATGATCCGGTAAGTTGTTTCTTATCAATTGGAATTGTCTTTACGGGACTTCCGGTGTATTGGTACTTGAATAAGAAGAAAGAAACAGAATGATGGAAGGGTAGGCGTATAATACGCCTACCTTTTTTACTGTAAAAAAATTGTACTTGCGTCCACTTTCTATTTTGGTTACTATAGTCGTAGTAACCAAAACAGAAAGCGTGGGGAAAGACTTGAATTTTCGTGTTTATATTTTAGCTATCGCGGCTTTCGTAGTCGGAACGGTTGAGCTAATTATAGGAGGAACGCTCGATTTAGTTGCCAATGATTTAGGAGTATCTATTAGCGCAGCTGGTCAGCTTATAACAATATTTTCGGTAGTATTTGCTTTGTCAGGTCCAGTTTTATTAGCTTTGACAGGGAAGTTTGAAAGAAAAACATTGTATGTTGGAGCATTATCGATTTTCTTAATCGGAAATATTATTTCGGCATTTAGTGTGAATTACGGAATGCTAATGTTCTCAAGGGTTATTTGTGCGGCGAGTGGTTCATTAATTATTGCACTATCGGTAACACTTGCTTCTAGTGTAGTAGAACCGCATTTTCGTGCGCGTGCAATTGGAATCATTTTTATGGGAATTAGTGGATCACTTGTACTTGGAGTACCGCTCGGTCTTGTACTCGGAAATGCATACGGATGGCGTGCGCCATTTGTATTGATTTCAGTATTAACAGTTATGGCAATTGCTTGTATTTCATTGTTCTTAACGAAAGTACCACCGACATCGGTATTATCAATAAAAGAACAACTTGCTACTTTAAAAGATAAAAAAATTGTAAGTGCACAGTTAACATCATTTTTGTTTTTAACGGGGCATTTAACATTGTATGCATATTTAACACCGTTTTTAAAAGATGTTATGCATGTTGAAGCAAATTGGATTAGTGTGTTTTACTTCATTTTCGGAATCGCAGCAGTAATCGGCGGTGGATTCGGTGGATGGCTTGCTGATAAATGGGGATCGAAGAAAAGTATTATCTCGATTATTATCGTATTTGCATGTGCAATCTTCATGTTGCCATTAATGACATTCTCATTCCCACTCTTCATCATTATGATGGGACTTTGGAGTATGCTGAGCTGGGCGATTTCACCAGCACAGCAAAATTATTTAATTGACATTGCACCGGAATCAGCTGGTATCCAGCAAGGTTTAAATAACTCTGCGCTTCATTTAGGAATTGCACTCGGTTCAACAGTAGGCGGAGTTGTTATTGAAAAATCATCTGTTATATATAACGCTTGGGTAGGCGGTGGCTTTATTATATTAGCACTGCTTTGCGCGATTTTCTCGATTACGAGAGGACGCTCTACTCAGTTTGCGAAAGAAGAATCTATCGTTTGATAGGTTCTTTTTTTATTTGTAAAAAATTGCAGGTTTTAGTAGAGAAATGGAGAAAGGGTGTATAGCGAGGTGAGGTATATGTATACGAATTTTTCAATTATTGGTCTTCTAATTTCAATGCTCCCTTTGTTTCTTATTATTCTTGCACTTAGATGGGTTCGTTTCATCTATAAAAATTCAGAGAAACAGGTAGAGCAAAATGAGAAAATCATTGAGCTGTTGATGGAGATAAAGGAACAAAACGAAAAGGAGTCTAAGTGAAAAACTAGACTCCTGTTTATTATTTAATTAGTATCTTAACTTCATCAACAAACTCTTAATTTCCTCATCTTCCATAAAGAGATCATGGTGTTTTTGAGTAATCTTTGCAAGTGCAACGTCGTGATAGAAAAATTCTGTAAAGAACTTTACGAAAGGTTGTGACATTGTTTTCATCGCTTGCCATGACTCTTGTTCTACGCCAGCAAATAAAATTTCACGATCGTCAACGATGAGTAGCAAGTAGCGCTCTAATGCATTAGGCTCTTCAGCTGGGATTAGAAAATGCATGTTTTCTAAGTCTGTTTCTACTTCTCCAACAATAAGGGATTCAATTTGAACACCTTGTTTTGCTTTTTGTTCTAGTAAAGGAAGATATTCTAAAAGAGTATCATTCCAAGCTGAAATACGGATTGATTCTTTTGCACTTTCAATGAGTTCTTTACTTTGAACTCGAATAGAAGATTGCATCTTTAAGCTCCAAACACGGTCATCTGTAAATGATTTTTTTGATATATTTGTTTCCAGTTCCTTAATATTTGATTGAAATTCTGTCGTTAATTTTTCAATTGCTAGCTTTAGTGGTAATGCTGTATACAATTTTTTCTTTTCTGAAACAGAATCCATTACCATTCCTTTATCGATTAGGCGTGCTAGTACTTCATATATTTTTGCTTTTGGAACACCTGAATGCTTCACAATTGTTGTAGCATCTAATGGTTCATTGCTTGATACGACAACTTCATAAGCTTGGCTTTCATATTGTGAGAAACCGAATTTTTGTAACATAGTTCCCTCCGAACGAATGAGATTATATTTTAAGGATAATGAACTATTTGTTTTTGCACAAGTGGTAGTCCGTTTTCTAATTGTATTAAGGTGAGAATTAATTTCAATTTTTTAATTTTATCTATTATACTTAATATAATGATTAATAATATTTCAATTTAATGCGAAGGGGATGCTGGGGGGAAGATGTTAAGAAGTTTACGTTTAAAAATTGCGGTAGTGTTTTCAGTACTTATTTCTATGATGTTCGTAATATTGGGTACAGCTGTGTATCAATTACAGAAAGAAAAGGAAGTGCGTTCCTTAGACGAGTATTCTCAAAATGCGATGGATCTTGTGACAGAGCAACTTACGACATTTGTTCAAAGAACGGATGAAGATATGGGGTATTACGCGAACAGTGAGATGATTCGTAATATGCTTCAAGGTGGGGTTACTCCAGAAGAGGAAGCGTTTTTAACGAAAGAGTTTGCGGAGTATAAAAAGAATCATCCTGGTATTTTAGATTTATATATTGGTACGAAAGATAAAAAAACATTAAGTGCCAATCTTGCTGAAGGTGGGCAAGTGCCAGAAGGATATGATCCAACGACAAGACCATGGTATAAAGATTCAGAGGCTGATGTAAAAAAGGTCCATTGGGGACAACCTTCTTATGAAATTGCAACAGGAAAGTTAAGTGTAGGTGTTTCTAAAGCAATTACAGCTCAAGATGGATCTGTATTAGGCGTTGTTGCGATGGATGTATCGCTTGGGACGATTCAGAAGTTGCTTCACAATATTCAATATAATAATGACGGAGAAATGTTTATTATAAATGATAAAAATATGGCTCTTGTTTATCCAGAAAAGATAGGGAAAGATGTTTCTAAAGAGCCACTTATAAAGAGCTTAAATAAAGAGGTAACAAAATATGCGGTCACTACAATAAAAGGTGAAGATGTAGTTGTTTATAGTCAATCATTTGATACGATGAAATGGACGATAGGAATCTTTTATCCGAAAGAAACGATCGATGGGCTATTAAATAGTACGAGAAATACAGTCATTATGATGGCGTGTATTAGTTTATTAGTTGGAATCGTAGCTTCCTACTTGTTCTCAAGAAGATTAGCAAGACCACTGCAATTATTAAAGAATCACGTTCAAAAAGTAGCAGAAGGGGATTTAACGCTGCGAATGAAGGTGACAAGTAAAGATGAAGTTGGAGAGTTGACGAAGCACTTTAATGATATGGTTGAACAAATGAATGAAATGGTAAGTAAAATTAAAAACAGCGTATCAACAGTGCAACAATCAACGAATAGTTTACATTATTTAACGAACGAAACAGTAGCGGCTAGTAGAGAAGTTTCCGGAGCAATGGATGATGTGAGCGGGGGAGCTTCTACTCTTGCGAATAGTGTGGATGAAGTTTCAGCTCAGCTCGAGAATATGGCAGAGTCAGTGGAACAAATGAATAGCTCCGTTGGTGAAATAAAAGGAGTGACTGGCAAAGCGGAAGAGGCATCTAAGCAAGGATTAAATACAATGAGGAACTTAGTCCGTACGAGGGGACAATCATCTTCGATTGTTGTTCATACAGAAGAAGCATCGGATAAGTTAGAACAAAGAGTTGGATCGATTCAAAATGTTGTTGAGCTTATAAAAGGTATTTCGGATCAAACAAATTTACTTGCTTTAAATGCCTCGATTGAAGCTGCCCGTGCAGGTGAGCAAGGTAAGGGATTTGCGGTTGTTGCTGAAGAGGTTCGGAAATTAGCGGAACAATCAAAAGAGGCAACAGGAGAAATCACAACGATGATTGGTGATGTGCAATTAGAAGTAAAAAGGGTTGTAGAAGTTGTAAGTAAATTGAAAGACATTGCAGATGTGCAAAATAAAGTGACGACAGAGGCAGAAATGGAGTTCCGCACAATTATGTCAGTTGTAAATACGATTAGTACTTCAGTTGAAAAAATTGTAGAAGAGGTACATAACATAGGTTACGAGCAAGGAGAAATTACAGCGGTAATGCATACAATTGCTGGTACGAGTCAAGAAAGTGCAGCTGTTTCTGAAGAGGTACATGCTGCAACTGAATCACAGGTTAATCATCTAGAAAAGGTAGCCCACACGATGGAAAGTTTGACAGAGCATATGAAAGATTTAGAAAGATTAGTTGAGCAGTTTAAAGTGGAAGAGTAACATATTAGTAAAATGATGAGGATTTCGGTAAAATAGACAATGGATATATAAGAAGCGATTATAGGAGGAAGACTACTATGGCAATTGTTGACGTATCGATTATTCCGGTAGGAACAGGTAATCCAAGTGTTAGTGAATATGTAGCAGAAGTACAAAAGGTGCTAGAGAAAAATGCGGATCGCGTGAAGTATCAATTAACACCGATGAATACAATTATTGAAGGAGATCTTCCTGTCGTTCTAGAAGTAATTCAACAAATGCATGAAGTTCCATATACGAAAGGTGCACAGCGTGTTGCAACAACGATTCGTATTGATGATCGTCGTGATAAAGTAAGCACAATGGAGAAAAAATTAAACTCTGTCCGATCAAAATTATAAGAAAAAGCAGCGATCTTCGCTGCTTTTTTCATATAGGAGGTAAATAAAATGAGTGAAAAGTTTAACGAGCAGTTTGACGGTTTACTAGAGAAATACACTGAGCTGTTACTTGGCGAGAGTAATGAAGAGCGAAAAGAACAGGTAAAGAAGTGGGCACTTTATTCTTACATAGCGAAGACGATGCCAGCTTTAGTGAAGCATTGGAATGAAACTTATCCAGATGCGAAAGAAGAGATGGTACAGTTAATTACGGATATTAAAAGGCTGAATGAGGAGAAGCGAAATGAGAATTAAAAAACTTAGGTGATGCTACTTTAAGTTTTTCTTATTAATATCCTTATATAATTTACATGGAATATTAAGGGTTTTATAGGCATGTCGAATATTTTCGGTATGCCTATTTTTGCCCTAGTAAACCCGTTTTTTCTAAATGTCGAAAAATATTCCCTTCATATTTGCATGCGAGAATATAGGTTTTTAAATGTTTTTATAGTATTTTATAAATTATCTAAATAATTATTTGTATCCAATAATTTTAAACAGTGATATAATTTTGAAGAGGGGTAAAAAACAGATAAATTACAGTCATAGGGGTGAATTACATGGAACAATTAATGCGAAATTCGTTTCTTTTCTTATCTAAAAATAAAGCGCTAACAAAACTGGCTAAAAAGTACGGTTTACGCTTTGGTGCAGGTCGCTTCGTCGCAGGGGAGACGATTGAATTAGCGACAGCTGCCATTCAGGCATTAAATAAGCAAGGTCTTTGTGTAACAATCGATTATTTAGGTGAATTCGTTGATAATGAAGCGGAAGCAAATGAAATGGCTAACCAATCGATTGAAGCGATCCGTGCAATTGGAAGAGAAGGTCTTGATTCGCAGCTTTCTTTAAAGATGACTTCTATGGGATTAGATATCTCTGATGAAATCGTAATGAACAATATGCGCCGTATTTTAGAAGCTGCAAAAGAAAATGGTGTGTTCGTTACCATTGATATGGAAGACTATACACGCTGTGGTAAAACAATTGATATCTTTAAACAATTAAAATCTGAATACGATAATATTGGTACTGTTATTCAAGCTTACCTATATCGTACAGAAAAAGATATTGAAGATTTAAATGCTTATAATCCTAATTTACGTCTTGTAAAAGGTGCTTATAAAGAACCTGAAGAAGTGGCGTTCCCGGATAAGAAAGATGTAGATGACAATTATAAAAAAATTATTAAAATGCACTTATTAAATGGAAATTATACTGCAATTGCTTCACATGATGAAGCGATTATTGAATATACAAAAAAACTTGCTGAAGAACACAACATTCCAAGGGATCAATTTGAATTCCAAATGTTATATGGTATTCGTAATGAGCGTCAACTTGAGCTAGTAAAAGAAGGTTACAAAATGCGTGTTTACGTACCTTATGGAAACGACTGGTATGGCTACTTCATGCGTCGTCTAGCAGAGCGTCCAGCAAACGTTGCGTTCGTATTAAAAGGTATGGTTAAAAAATAACCAAGGAGAAAATACTCCTTGGTTATTTTAATTGCTGAAATGCATAATGTGCCATTTTCTTCGTATCAGGATATAGTTGCGCGCGAGTAGAAGATAATACGACGTTAATGACGCGTTTACCGTCTTTTTCATCGACTGTTACGACTGTATATTTGCCAAGTGCTGATAGACCACTTTTACTTCCAATCGCATATGAATCGTCATATAGTTCTTCTCGTCCATAGTTTGCGATGTTTGGAGAGCGTTCTGAAGTATGTAGAGTTGTACGTGTTGAATTCATATATTCTAAAACAACTGGATACTTTAATGCTTCTTTCGTAATAATAGCAATGTCATATGGTGATACTTTATTCCCAATTGCATCAGCACCACTTGCATTCTTGAAAGTCGCATGCTTTGTACCAAGTTCCTTCGCTCTAGCATTCATCATCTTCACAAATTCATTTTTTGATCCTGCGATATGTTCTGCAATTGATTCAGCTATTGGATCTGCACTAATGATAAGCATAAGTTTTAATGCCTCATCACGCTTTAATTTTTCCCCAGCACGAAGTTTAATTTTCTTACTTTGACTTTCTGTTTTAATTGCGTTTTCTGTAACTGTAATTTCTTCATCTTCTTTTACATTCTCTAGTAAAAGAAGGGTTGTCATCATTTTGGCTATACTAGCCGGATAAGAACGTTCGTCTTCGCGTTTCCCATACAAAATTTCACCTGTGTCTGCATCGATTGTAACGCCATATTGCCCAGTAATCTTAGGTTGATCAGCTCTTACAGCTTGTTGCCTCTGTGCATAAGAGAAGAAAATCATCCCTGTAAATAGTGTAGCAATCATTACAATCATAACTATTGTTCGTTTCATCATCGTTCCCTCTTTTGTTTTCCATATGTACAAATAAATTGGGCAGAAAAAGCAGCCATTAATCATTATGCCACGTTCTCTGCCCAAAAATATAGCGTTATTTTTCGCCCATATTATGCTTCTTATATTGTTGATTATTACCTTGGCGTCCTTTTTCAACACCGTGATTATGCGGACCTGCATTTCCAGTTACACTAGCTGCACTAATTCCAGCCTTAGAAGGGTTCTTCTTAAGTTTTGCCATATATATTCCTCCAGTTTCGTCAGATTATAAAAAGGAAAAGTGCATTTAAACAAAGAAAATACACATATATAGCATAGCCAAATGAAAGAAAAATATTTATTTCAGAAAATTTTATCAATAAATATATTGCGAAAATTTAAACAGTATCATATATTTATTAGTAGAGGCTCACTCATTGATTGCGACTTATGTCGAAAAATTGAATGAGCATTCATTCAAGAATAGGGGGAGAATTGGATGTTCCAAATTAAAAAGGCTGCTGTTCTAGGTTCAGGCGTAATGGGTTCAGGGATTGCGGCACACTTAGCTAATATTGGTATTCCGACATTATTGCTTGATATTGTACCACCTGCGCTAACAAAAGAAGAGGAAGCGAAGGGACTTACATTAGAACATAAAAGTGTGAGAAATCGTTTTAGTAATACGGCTGTGCAAAAATTATTAAAGCAAAAACCAGCTCCTCTGACAGTGAAAGGAAATTTAGCACTGATTGAAGCAGGTAACTTAGAAGATGATCTTGAGCGTCTAGCTGATGTAGATTGGATTATTGAAGTAGTAGTTGAAAACTTAGATATTAAAAAGAAATTATTTGAAAAAGTAGACGCTGTTCGTAAACCGGGTTCTATTGTAAGCTCGAATACGTCAGGCATCTCAGTTGAAAAAATGGCAGAAGGTCGTTCAGACGACTTCCAGAAACACTTCTTAGGCACACACTTTTTTAACCCACCACGATATTTAAAACTTCTAGAGGTAATACCGACGAAAGAAACAGATCCACAAGTATTAAGCTTCATGAAACTATTTGGCGAAGACGTTCTTGGAAAAGGCGTTGTTATCGCAAAAGACACACCAAACTTTATTGGAAACCGCATCGGTACGTACGGTTTATTAGTAACTCTTCAAGAGATGATAAAACGCGGCTATAGCATTGGGGAAGTTGATTCTGTAACAGGCCCACTTATTGGTCGTCCGAAGAGCGCGACGTTCCGTACATTAGATGTTGTCGGTTTAGATACATTCGTACACGTTGCAAATAACGTATATGAAAACGTACAAGAAGAAGAGCGTGATGTATTTAAAGTACCAGCTTTCATGCATGACATGCTTGAGAAAAAATGGCTTGGAAGTAAAACGGGTCAAGGATTCTTCTTAAAACAAGGAAAAGAAATTTTAGAATTAAATCCTGAAACGATGGAATACGAAGCGCGTAAAAAATTAAAAGCTGCATCCGTAGAGTTAAGTAAACAAGAAAAAAGATTAGCGAATAAATTGAAAGCGCTTGTATACGCGAAAGACCGTGCAGGAGAGTTGTTATGGAACATCATTACACCAACTCTTTTATACTCTGCAAAACTTCATAAAGAGATTGCTGACGATATCGTTGCAATTGACCAAGCGATGAAGTGGGGCTTCGGCTGGGAGCAAGGGCCATTTGAAGTGTGGGATGCAATTGGTGTTGAAAAATCTGTTCAAAAGATGGAAGAAAACGGCGTAGTTGTTCCTACTTGGGTGAAAGAAATGTTAGAGAAAGGTTTCACTACTTTCTATAAACATGATAACGGCGATAGCTACTATTACGATAATGGCGAATATAAGCGAATCGAGCGTAATAAAAAAGCAATTTCTCTTAAGCAATTAAAAGCGAAAAATGGTGTATTAAAGAAAAATAGCGGAGCGAGCTTAATTGATTTAGGCGACGGCATCCTTTGCTTAGAGTTCCATTCGAAGAGCAATGCAATCGGTATGGATATTACGCAAATGATTAACTACGCTGTTGATGAAGTAGAAAAGAATTATAAAGGTCTTGTTATCGGTAACCAATCGAAGAACTTCTGCGTTGGTGCGAACCTAGCAATGATCTTAATGGAAGCACAAGACGACAATTACTTTGAAATTGAGTTGGTTGTGAAAAACTTCCAAGATGCAATGACGAAAATTAAGTACTCTTCTAAGCCAGTTGTAGCAGCACCATACGGTATGACGCTTGGCGGAGGTACAGAAGTTTGCTTACCAGCAGCTAGCATTCAAGCTTCTAGTGAAACGTATATGGGCTTAGTAGAAGTTGGTGTTGGCTTAATCCCTGGCGGAGGCGGTAATAAAGAGCTATACATTAAACACTTAAATAAAATGCCAAACGGTGTAGAGTTTGATCTGCAAAAAGTTGCGAATAAAGTGTTCGAATCTGTAGCGATGGCGAAAGTTTCTACATCAGCACAAGAAGCTGTATCGAACAACTTCTTAGGCGATAAAGACGGTATTAGTGTGAATGGTGATCACTTACTATATGATGCGAAACAAAAAGCACTTGCTTTATATGAAGCTGGCTATAAAGCGCCGATTCGTAAAAAGATACCAGTTGTTGGTGAAACAGGATATGCAACTCTTGTACTTGGTGCAGAAGCAATGCATTTATCAGGTTACATTTCTGAACATGATCTTCACATTGCGAAGAAACTTGCATATGTCATCGCGGGCGGAAAAGTGCCGTACGGAACAGAAGTTGATGAGCAGTATTTATTAGATGTAGAACGTGAAGCATTTATTAGCTTAGTAAGTGAGATGAAATCACAAGCAAGAATGCAGCACATGCTTGTAAAAGGAAAGCCATTACGTAACTAATAACGAGGGGAGATATCGTTCATGAGAGAAGCTGTCATTGTTGCGGGAGCAAGAACACCAATTGGAAAAGCAAAGAGGGGTTCATTAAAAACAGTTCGTCCTGACGATCTAGGGGCATTAGTAGTAAAGGAAACGTTAAAGCGTGCGAATTATGAAGGACCAATCGATGATTTAATTTTCGGTTGTGCGATGCCAGAAGCAGAGCAAGGTTTAAATATGGCTCGTAATATCGGCGGATTAGCAGGACTTTCTTACGATGTTCCAGCTATTACGATTAACCGCTACTGTTCTTCAGGTTTACAAAGTATCGCTTACGGAGCAGAGCGTATTATGCTTGGTCACTCGGAAGCTGTATTATCAGGCGGGGCAGAATCAATGAGTTTAGTTCCAATGATGGGACACGTTGTTCGTCCGAATAGTCGCCTTGTAGAAGCAGCTCCAGAATATTATATGGGTATGGGACATACAGCAGAGCAAGTTGCTGTGAAATATGGAATTTCTCGTGAAGAGCAAGATGCATTTGCAGTAAGAAGTCATCAACGCGCTGCGAAAGCATTAGCGGCAGGTAACTTCGCTGATGAAACAGTATCTGTAGATGTGACGTTACGTACTGTTGGATCAAACAATAAACTGCAAGAAGAAACAATCATTTTCGCACAAGACGAAGGTGTGAGAGCAGAAACGTCGCTAGACATTTTAGGTAAATTACGTCCAGCATTTAACGTTCGCGGTTCTGTAACAGCTGGTAACTCTTCACAAATGAGTGACGGTGCAGCATCTGTACTATTAATGGATCGTGAAAAAGCAGTGAGCGATGGCATGAAGCCGCTTGCGAAATTCCGTTCATTTGCAGTAGCTGGCGTACCACCAGAAGTAATGGGAATCGGCCCAATCGCTGCAATTCCAAAAGCGTTAAAACTAGCTGGCTTAGAGCTATCTGATATTGGCTTATTCGAACTAAACGAAGCATTTGCTTCTCAATCGATCCAAGTTATTCGTGAACTTGGTTTAGATGAAGAAAAAGTAAACGTAAACGGTGGTGCAATCGCACTTGGACATCCACTTGGCTGTACAGGAGCAAAACTAACACTATCTCTTATTCACGAAATGAAACGCCGCAACGAACAATTCGGTATCGTAACAATGTGTATTGGCGGCGGAATGGGAGCAGCGGGAGTGTTTGAATTACTATAAAAAAAGTGGAAGCGGTTCGCTCAGAACGAGACGACGCTAAAGCAAAGAATGGAAGCAACCAAGGTTTATAAAAAATAAAATTGAGAGCCAGCTTCTTTCAAAAAGAGAGAAGCGGCTCATGAAAATATGAAGGAGGAAATTTTCATGGAAAAAACAGTAGGAAATGCGGTTAAAGGCGGTAGCTTTTTAGTTGATGAGATTACGATTGATCAAGTGTTTACGCCAGAAGATTTTTCATCTGAGCATAAAATGATTGCAAAAACGACAGAGGACTTTATCGTAAATGAAGTTCTTCCAGAGCTTGAATATTTAGAACAACATGAGTTTGATCGTTCTGTTCGTCTTTTAAAAGAAGCTGGGGAGCTTGGTTTATTAGGCGCTGACGTACCAGAAGAGTACGGCGGAATTGGTCTTGATAAAGTAAGCTCAGCGTTAATCGCAGAGAAATTCTCTCGCGCTGGCGGCTTTGCAATTACTCACGGTGCTCACGTAGGTATCGGATCGTTACCAATCGTATTATTCGGTAACGAAGAGCAAAAGAAAAAGTATTTACCATTACTTGCAACTGGTGAGAAATTAGCTGCATACGCATTAACAGAGCCAGGTTCAGGATCTGACGCATTAGGTGCAAAAACAACTGCACGTTTAAATGCAGAAGGTACACATTATGTATTAAATGGTGAAAAACAATGGATTACAAACTCTGCATTCGCTGACGTATTTATCGTGTATGCAAAAATTGATGGAGAGCACTTCTCAGCATTTATCGTAGAGAAAGAATATGCTGGCGTATCTACAAGCCCAGAAGAAAAGAAAATGGGTATTAAATGTTCTTCAACTCGTACGTTAATTTTAGAAGATGCATTAGTACCGAAAGAAAACTTACTTGGTGAAATCGGTAAAGGTCATATTATCGCTTTCAACATTTTAAATATCGGCCGTTATAAATTAGGTGTTGGTACAGTTGGATCTGCGAAACGTGCAGTAGAAATTTCAGCACAATATGCAAACCAACGTCAACAGTTCAAGCAACCAATCGCTCGCTTCCCATTAATTCAAGAGAAACTTGCGAATATGGCAGCAAAAACATATGCAGCTGAAAGCTCTGTATATCGTACAGTAGGTTTATTCGAAAGCCGCATGAGCACATTATCTGAAGAAGAAGTAAAAGACGGTAAAGCAGTAGCAGCTTCTATCGCTGAATATGCAATCGAGTGCTCTTTAAACAAAGTATTCGGTTCTGAAGTATTAGACTATACAGTAGATGAAGGTGTTCAAATTCACGGTGGTTACGGGTTTATGGCAGAGTACGAGATTGAAAGAATGTACCGTGATTCTCGTATTAACCGTATTTTCGAAGGAACGAACGAAATTAATCGCCTAATCGTACCAGGTACGTTCTTACGTAAAGCGATGAAAGGTGAATTACCACTTCTTCAAAAAGCACAAAAATTACAAGAAGAGTTAATGATGATGATGCCAGAAGAAGTAGGCGATGAGCCATTAGCACTTCAAAAATATTTAGTAACTAACGCGAAGAAAATCGGCTTAATGGTAGCTGGATTAGCTGCTCAAAAATACGGTAAAGCATTAGATAAAGAGCAAGAAATTCTTGTGAATATCGCTGACATTGTAAGCAATCTATACGCAATGGAATCAGCTGTTCTTCGTACAGAAAAAGCAATTAAAACAACTGGTCTTGAAAAGAATAAACAAAAAGTGTTATACACTGAAGTATTCTGCCAAGAAGCATTTAACGAAATCGAAGCAGATGCGAAAGAAACACTTATCGCAGTTGAAAACGGCGACATGCTGCGCATGATGTTATCATCATTACGTAAATTAACTCGCCACACACCACTTAACGTAATTCCGAAGAAACGTGAAATCGCTGCGAAAATTTTAGAAGATGAGCGTTATACAGTTTAATAGATGAAAGAGAACCAGTAGCCGATTGGCTACTGGTTTTTTATTGCTGAATTCTTGAATAAAGCTGTTTTACATATGTATGTGTAAACAGCTCTTTTTTATGGAGGTAAAGAAGATGAAGGTAATAAGTGTAGGAACAGTTCATCAAATCGCATTTTTACCGCGTCTATTTCCAATTAACTGTTACTTCGTTGAAGAAGAGACAGGATTAACTTTAATTGATGCGGCTTTACCGTTTTGTGCAAAGAAGATTTTACAATCAGCTCGGAAAATAGGAAAACCGATTACGAATATCGTTATTACACATGCGCATGATGACCATGTAGGAGCGCTTGATGTTATAAAACAAGTGCTGCCGGATGTTCCGGTCTATATTTCAAAAAGAGATGCATGTTTACTTGAAGGAGATAAGGTACTGCAAGAGGGAGAACGAAATACACCAATAAAAGTGGGAGTGTCAAAACAGATAAATACGATTCCAGATATTCTTCTTCAAGAGGGAGATAAAGTTGGTTCTCTTGTAGCGATTGGAGCTCCAGGTCATACACCGGGATCAATGGCGTTTTTAGACACAAGAAATGATGCACTCATTGTTGGAGATGCATTTCAAACGAGAGGAGGATTAGCGGTAGCAGGACAGTTGAAGTGGCTTTTCCCGTTTCCTATGTTTGGTACGTGGGATGCAGAAGTTTCATTAGCAAGCGCGCAGAAATTGCTGGAGTATAAGCCGTCTTTATTGGCGACAGGACATGGGAAAATGATTGAAAATCCGTTAATACAAATGCAACGGGCGATTGAAGAAGCGGAAAGGAATTTAAGTAGAAAGAGCCTCTAATCGTTTAGAGGCTCTTTTTACTTAAATGATTATTTAGCAGACTTTTTAATGAATACGATTTGAAAAAAACAGAATACTAAAGAAGAATGAAAGAAGAAAGGTAGGAGTATTCCATGCAAAATTTAACAGAGCTTGAAGTAGAAAACTTACGTCATTTAATTGGTGGACACGCAACAATTATTAACAAGTTGGAGCAGTATGCACAGACGTGTACAGATCCACAACTGAAACAAATGCTACAAAAAGATGCGCAAGATGCAAGAAATACGAAACAGCAATTAATGACTTTCCTAGGATAGGAGGAAGAGAAAGATGAATGAAAAAGATATGGTAAATGATTATTTAGCAGGATTAAATGCAAGTTTAACAAGTTATGCAAATTATATTTCTCAGTCTGATAATGAACAGTTACATCAAACGTTAATCCAAATTCGTAATCAAGATGAAATGCGTCAACGTAATATGTATGAGTACGCAAAGCAAAAGAGTTATTATAAACCAGCAGCACCTGCGAATCCGATGATTGTGCAGCAATTGAAAAGTCAGTTAAGTGCAGAATAATAGGATGAAAAAACGAGCGAAAATGAATTCGCTCGTTTTATTTTTTGTATGTCAATAAATACATAATAAATATTTTTCCAGTTGTAACAAATATGACGAAAATGGAATATAACAATTCACAAAAAGGACAAAAACTTTGTTCAATATTTCACAAAGTATCCATGGTTTCTATCGTGGGAACCTCTATAATTAAGAATGTAAAGAACAAAAGAAATAGATTATATGATCAATTAGGAGAGATTGCTATGAAAAGACATACAAGAAAAATTGCAATTATCGGTACTGGATTAGTTGGATCAAGTTGTGCGTATTCCATTGTAAATCAAGGGATTTGCGAAGAGCTATTATTAATTGATATAAATCATGAACGTGCAGTTGGGGAAGCAATGGATTTATCACATTGCATTAACTTTACAAATACAAGAACAAAAGTATATGCAGGAAGCTATGAAGACTGCAAAGATATGGACATTGTCATTATTACAGCAGGACCAGCACCAAAACCAGGGCAAAGTCGCTTAGATACTTTAGGAGCGAGTGCGAAGATTATGGAAAGTGTTGTTGGTGGCGTAATGGAAAGTGGATTTGATGGTATTTTCTTACTTGCATCGAACCCAGTTGATATTATTACATATCAAGTTTGGAAATTATCTGGATTACCTAGAAATCGCGTAATCGGTA
>NZ_JAKUFQ010000105.1:0-17585 GCF_022663475.1 Bacillus cereus group sp. BfR-BA-01382 | reverse complement strand
TAGTAGCATACGTTTGGTAATATATATTTAAAACGAACGGAGGTGTGACCACATGTCTCGTATTGGTAAAAAGATTCTTGAAATCCCTGCAGGTGTTACTATTACAATTGCAGAAGACAATACTGTAACAGTAAAAGGCCCTAAAGGTGAATTAACTCGTAAATTCAATGCTGATATGTCTATCAAAATTGAAGAAAATACACTAACAGTTGAGCGTCCATCTGAACAGAAGGAACACCGTGCATTACACGGTACAACTCGTGCTTTAATCGGAAACATGGTTGAAGGTGTAACTGCAGGTTTCGCACGCGGACTTGAATTAGTCGGTGTTGGTTACCGTGCTCAAAAACAAGGAGATAAACTTGTTTTAAGCGTAGGTTATTCTCATCCAGTAGAAATGACTCCGGAAGCAGGTCTTGAAGTTGAAGTACCTGCACCAACTAAAATCGTAATTAAAGGTATCGACAAGCAACGTGTTGGCGAATTTGCTGCTAACATCCGTGCTGTACGTGCTCCTGAGCCTTACAAAGGTAAAGGTATTCGTTACGAAGGCGAAGTTGTTCGTCGTAAAGAAGGTAAAACTGCTAAGTAAACCCGTTAGGTGAGAGAAAGGAGTGACAAGAAAATGATCACTAAAGCTGATAAAAATGCGACTCGTAAGAAAAGACATGCACGTGTACGTGCTAAACTTACTGGTACTGCAGAGCGTCCACGTTTAAACGTGTTCCGTTCTAACCAACATATTTACGCTCAAGTTATTGATGATGTGAATGGTGTAACGTTAGTAAGTGCATCTACTCTTGATAAAGACCTTGCTCTTAACGGTACTAGCAATACTGAAGCTGCTACGAAAGTTGGAGAATCAGTTGCTAAGCGTGCTGTAGAGAAAGGCGTTAAAGAAGTAGTATTCGATCGCGGTGGTTACTTATACCATGGCCGTGTTAAAGCTCTAGCTGAAGCTGCTCGTGAGGCTGGATTACAATTTTAATGGTCAAAGGAGGGAAAATTGATGCATCGCATTGACCCAAGTAAATTAGAACTTGAAGAACGTGTAGTTACGATAAATCGTGTCGCGAAAGTTGTTAAGGGTGGTCGTCGTTTCCGCTTTGCTGCACTAGTTGTAGTTGGCGATAAAAACGGTCATGTTGGATTCGGTACTGGTAAAGCACAAGAGGTACCAGACGCAATTCGCAAAGCTATCGAAGACGCTAAGAAAAATTTAATCGCTGTACCATTAGTTGGTACAACAATTCCACACACAATCAACGGTCACTTTGGAGCTGGTGAAGTATTCTTAAAACCTGCTGCTGAGGGTACTGGTGTTATTGCTGGTGGACCTGTTCGTGCGGTTCTTGAATTAGCTGGTGTACAAGATATTCTTTCGAAATCTCTTGGTTCTAACACACCAATCAACATGATTCGCGCTACTGTGAACGGATTAAGCGAACTTAAGCGCGCTGAAGATGTTGCAAAATTACGCGGTAAATCTGTAGAAGAGCTACTAGGTTAAGGAGGGAAAACAAATGGCGAAAAAGTTAGAAATTACCCTCACTCGTAGTGTAATTGGTCGTCCACAAGATCAACGTGCGACGGTAGAAGCTTTAGGTCTTAAAAAGTTGAATTCAACTGTAGTTAAGGAAGAAACTCCTGCTATTCTTGGTATGATCAACAAAGTTTCTCACCTTTTAACTGTAAAAGAAGCTTAAGGATAACTCATTAATATAAGGAGGTGCCTGGGAATGAAACTTCATGAATTAAAACCTGCAGAAGGTTCTCGTAAAGTACGTAACCGTGTCGGTCGTGGTATCGGTTCTGGTAACGGTAAAACTGCTGGTAAAGGTCATAAAGGACAAAACGCACGTTCTGGTGGCGGTGTTCGTCTTGGCTTCGAAGGTGGTCAAACTCCATTATTCCGTCGTTTACCAAAACGCGGCTTCACAAACATTAACCGTAAAGAGTTTACTATTGTAAACTTATCAACGTTAAATCGTTTTGAAGATGGTACAGAAGTAACACCTGAATTATTGCTGGAAACTGGCGTTATCAGCAAGTTAAACGACGGTGTTAAAATTCTTGCAAGCGGAGCAGTAGAGAAAAAACTAACTGTTAAAGCGCACAAGTTCTCTTCAAGTGCTAAAGAAGCAATTGAAGCAGCTGGCGGATCAGTTGAGGTGATCTAATGTTTCGTACAATCTCCAACTTTATGCGCGTTGCTGAGATAAGACGTAAAATATTATTCACTTTAGCGATGTTAATCGTATTCAGGATTGGCACGTTTATCCCAGTGCCATTTACAAATGGAGACGTACTGAAAGCACAAGACCAATTAAATGCTTTAGGCATCCTAAATACATTTGGCGGTGGCGCCTTGAAAAACTTCTCCATCTTCGCGATGGGAATCATGCCGTATATTACAGCATCCATCATCGTGCAATTATTGCAGATGGATGTTGTTCCTAAATTTTCGGAATGGTCGAAGCAAGGTGAAATGGGCCGTCGTAAACTAACGCAATTCACGCGTTACTTTACAATTGTTCTTGCGTTTATTCAGGGGTTTGGTATGTCAATCGGTTTTAACGGTATGGTAGGTGGGCAATTAATTTTGAATCCTGGTTGGAGCACTTATTTATACATTGCTACGGTACTGACTGCTGGTACTGCATTTTTAATGTGGTTAGGCGAACAGATTACAGCTAAAGGTGTAGGTAATGGTATTTCCATCCTTATCTTTGGCGGTATTGCTGCAGCGATCCCAAGTGTTATATCTCAAGTGTATCAACAACAGTTTCAAAATATCGGAGATCAATTGTTCATGAGTATCGTTAAAGTTGCATTGATTTTACTAGCTGTGCTAGCAGTTATTGTTGGTGTTATTTTCATTCAACAAGCTGTTAGAAAGATCCCAATTCAATACGCGAAGCGTGTAACAGGAGGGAATGGGAATCATGCTGGAGCACAAAACACACATTTACCGCTTAAGGTAAATAGTGCGGGTGTTATTCCAGTCATTTTTGCTGTTTCATTCTTAATTACGCCTCCAACTATTGCACAGTTCTTCCCGAAACATGATGTATCGCAGTGGATTATTGCAAACTTTAACTATTCTCACCCAGTGGGAATGATCATATATGTTGCGCTCATTGTAGCCTTCACATATTTCTATGCATTTGTTCAGGTTAATCCAGAGCAAATGTCAGAGAATCTAAACAAGCAAGGTGGATATGTTCCAGGTATTCGTCCGGGTAAGAATACAGAACAATATCTAACAAAAATCTTGTATCGTTTGACCTTTGTAGGATCAATTTTCCTAGCAGCGATTGCAATCTTACCAGTTATTTTTACGAAATTGGGAAATCTTCCTCCATCTGCACAGATTGGTGGAACGAGTATGTTAATCGTTGTCGGCGTTGCTTTAGAAACAATGAAGCAGCTAGAAAGCCAACTGGTAAAACGCCATTACAAAGGGTTTATCAAGCAGTGAGTAAGTGGGAAGAACTATCTTCCCTACATGCTCATGTACTGAGGGGGAACAAGGATGAACTTAATTTTAATGGGGCTTCCTGGTGCTGGTAAAGGTACACAAGCCGAACAGATTGTAGCCAAGTATAACATCCCTCACATTTCAACAGGAGATATGTTCCGTGCAGCTATGAAGGCTGAAACTGAAATGGGTCTACAAGCAAAATCTTTTATTGATAAAGGTGCACTTGTTCCAGATGAAGTTACAATCGGAATTGTTCGTGAACGTTTAAGTCAAGAAGACTGCGTAAGAGGTTTCTTACTAGACGGTTTCCCACGAACTGTTGCACAAGCATCAGCTCTTGAAGAGATTATGAAAGATCTTGGCAAAAAAATCGACTATGTTTTAAACATTAATGTGGATTCAGGGTTGTTATTAAAACGCCTTACAGGCCGTCGCATTTGTAAAGAGTGCGGTGCGACTTACCACTTAGAATTCAATCCACCAGCAAAAGCTGATGTGTGCGATAAATGTGGTGGCGAATTATACCAACGCTCTGATGACAATGAAGAAACTGTAGCAAATCGTTTAGATGTAAATATTAAGCAAACAAAACCTTTGCTTGATTTCTACGACGAGCTTGGTTACTTAAAAAGCATTAATGGTGAGCAAGATATCAATAAAGTATTTGCTGATATCGATGTTCTCATCGGAGGCTTAGCGTAATGATCATCTGCAAAACTCCTCGCGAGATAGAAATCATGCGAGAAGCTGGCAGAATCGTTGCTTTAACTCATCAAGAGTTGAAACAGCACATTACTCCAGGAATTACAACGAAAGAGCTCGATCAAATAGCGGAAAAGACGATTCAAAAATATGGTGCTACGCCATCTTTTAAAGGATACAACGGATTTCCGGGGAGCATATGTGCTTCTGTAAATGAAGAGCTTGTACACGGAATTCCAGGAAAGCGCAAGCTCAAAGAGGGCGATATCATCAGTATCGATATTGGTGCGAAATACAATGGGTACCATGGAGATTCTGCATGGACGTATCCAGTTGGAAACATTTCTGAATCTGTTCAAAAGCTACTTGATGTCACAGAAAAATCGTTGTATCTTGGTCTAGAACAAGTAAAACCAGGCGAGAGATTATCAAATATCTCACATGCGGTTCAAACCCATGCTGAAGAGAATGGATTCTCGATCGTTAGGGAGTATGTTGGTCACGGAATCGGGCAAGACTTACATGAGGACCCTCAAATCCCGCACTATGGTCCACCAAATAGAGGCCCTAGATTAAAGCCGGGAATGGTCATCTGTGTTGAGCCGATGGTGAATCAAGGAAGACGATATGTAAAAACACTATCTGATGACTGGACAGTGGTAACGGTAGATGGTAAATGGTGTGCCCATTTTGAGCACACGATTGCTCTTACAGAAGCAGGATACGAAATCCTTACCACTTTATAAGTAGCTGGCTCTCCGGGATTTCAGAGCAGTGTAAAATGTTACTGATTTGAAGAAGGGAGAACTATTGAATGGCTAAAGATGATGTAATTGAAGTCGAAGGTACCGTTCTTGAAACGTTGCCAAATGCTATGTTCAAAGTAGAATTAGAGAATGGGCATGTCGTATTGGCTCACGTTTCTGGTAAAATCCGTATGAACTTCATTCGTATTTTACCAGGAGACAAAGTTACGGTAGAATTATCTCCGTACGATTTAAATCGTGGTCGTATTACGTACCGTTTTAAATAATATAGCACTCCGTAATCTTTAAGGAGGTTCGAGACATGAAAGTAAGACCGTCAGTTAAACCAATCTGCGAAAAATGTAAAGTTATTCGTAGACGTGGAAAAGTAATGGTTATTTGTGAAAACCCTAAACATAAACAAAAACAAGGTTAATCAGAAGGAGGTGCATTCAGAATGGCACGTATCGCAGGTGTAGATATTCCTCGAGACAAACGCGTTGTTATTTCTTTAACTTACGTATTCGGCATTGGTCGCACAACTGCTGAAAAAATTCTTACTGAAGCTGGTATTTCTTCAGAAACACGAGTTCGTGATTTAACGGAAGACGAATTAGGACGTATCCGTGATGTTATCGATCGTATTAAAGTTGAGGGAGACCTTCGTCGTGAAGTATCTCTTAACATTAAACGTCTAATGGAGATCGGTTCTTACCGTGGTCTTCGTCACCGTCGTGGTTTACCAGTTCGTGGTCAAAATTCTAAAAACAATGCTCGTACACGTAAAGGTCCACGTCGTACAGTAGCAAATAAAAAGAAATAATAAGTAAAGGAGGTTGAACTAACAATGGCACGTAAAACAAACACTCGTAAAAAACGTGTGAAAAAGAATATCGAAGCTGGTATAGCTCATATTCGTTCTACTTTCAACAACACAATCGTAACACTTACAGATACTCACGGTAACGCACTTTCTTGGTCTAGTGCTGGTGCACTTGGTTTCCGTGGATCTCGTAAATCTACTCCATTCGCTGCGCAAATGGCTGCTGAAGCTGCTGCTAAAGTTGCAATGGAGCACGGTTTAAAAACTTTAGAGGTTACTGTTAAAGGTCCTGGTGCTGGTCGTGAAGCTGCAATTCGTGCTCTTCAAGCTGCAGGTCTAGAAGTAACAGCAATTAGAGATGTTACTCCAGTTCCTCATAATGGATGTCGTCCGCCAAAACGTCGTCGTGTGTAATTTTTCTGTATAGAATTTTCCCTTTTGTCTATAATGGATATGATGCATTATCGAGAAATTTCGTACAGAAACATCGCTTGTTGTGCACAATCGGGAACTGCCTAAGGGGGACTTTCGGTTAGACAGGGGTTATACCTTTGTTTAACCGGGGTTTCGACGTTTTGAAGGAGGGTTTAGTTAATGATTGAAATCGAAAAGCCGAAAATCGAAACGGTTGAACTTAACGAAGATGCTAAATATGGTAAATTCGTAATTGAACCGCTTGAGCGTGGATATGGTACTACTTTGGGTAACTCCTTACGTCGTATTCTTTTATCCTCACTCCCTGGTGCCGCTGTTACTGCTATCCAAATCGATGGCGTATTACATGAATTTTCAACAGTTGAGGGCGTAGTAGAAGACGTTACGACGATCATCTTAAACTTGAAAAAGTTAGCTCTTAAAATCTACTCTGAAGAAGAGAAGACGTTGGAAATTGATGTGCAGGGCGAAGGTATTGTCACAGCTGCTGATATTACTCACGATAGTGATGTAGAAATCTTAAATCCAGATTTACACATTGCAACGTTAGCAAAAGATGCGCATTTCCGCGTGCGTTTAACTGCAAAGCGTGGCCGTGGGTATACGCCAGCTGATGCAAATAAAAGCGAAGATCAACCAATAGGAGTAATTCCTATTGATTCTATTTATACTCCAGTATCACGTGTGACTTACCAAGTGGAAAAGACACGTGTCGGACAAGTGGCTAATTATGATAAGCTTACGCTTGATGTATGGACGGATGGAAGCATCGGGCCAAAAGAAGCTATCTCTTTAGG
The DNA here is from genome assembly GCF_022663475.1 of Bacillus cereus group sp. BfR-BA-01382. Taxonomy (NCBI): domain Bacteria; kingdom Bacillati; phylum Bacillota; class Bacilli; order Caryophanales; family Bacillaceae; genus Bacillus; species Bacillus cereus group sp. BfR-BA-01382. The sequence goes on along the minus strand of NZ_JAKUFQ010000105.1, from coordinate 10,598 downwards.
TGCCAAAATCTTAACTGAGCATTTAAATATCTTTGTTGGTTTAACTGATGAAGCACAAAATGCTGAGATTATGGTCGAGAAGGAAGAAGATCAAAAAGAGAAAGTTCTTGAGATGACTATCGAAGAACTAGACCTTTCTGTTCGTTCTTATAATTGCCTAAAACGTGCAGGAATTAATACTGTACAAGAGCTTGCGAACAAAACAGAAGAAGATATGATGAAAGTTCGTAACTTAGGACGTAAATCCTTAGAAGAAGTTAAACATAAACTTGAGGAATTAGGTTTAGGTTTACGTAAAGACGACTGAGGATTTAAACCCATGAACAAAGGAGGGAACTACGAATGGCATACAGAAAATTAGGCCGTACAAGTGCGCAACGTAAAGCTATGTTACGTGACTTAGCTACTGATTTAATTATCAACGAGCGCATCCAAACGACAGAAACTCGTGCAAAAGAACTTCGTTCTGTAGTGGAAAAAATGATCACTTTAGGTAAACGCGGAGATCTTCATGCTCGTCGTCAAGCAGCAGCTTTCATTCGCAATGAAGTAGCTAACGCTGAGACTGGTCAAGATGCACTTCAAAAATTATTCGCTGATGTAGCTCCACGCTATGCTGAGCGCCAAGGCGGATACACTCGTATTGCAAAAATTGGTCCACGTCGCGGAGACGCAGCACCAATGGTAATTATCGAGTTAGTATAATGATAATTAAAAGGGCAGGACAGTTCTTTTCAAGAAACTGGTCATGGCCCTTTTTTTTAAATATAAAAATAGGCGAGCTTGGCGAAGGAAAGGGTGCCTTCTATTGAAAAAAGAGAAACTTCGGATAGGAAATATATCATTTCAATATCCTGGGGCAGCCACGTATGCATTAAAAGATGTTTCATTTTCCTTATATGAGGGAGAATGGGTATCTATTATTGGACAAAACGGTTCAGGAAAGTCTACACTTGCAAAATTATTGAATGGTTTGTTTTTGCCGGAAGCAGGGACTATTACAGTAAATGATTCAATGGTTTTATCAGAGGAAACGGTATGGGATGTTCGAAAACAAATTGGAATGGTATTTCAAAATCCAGATAATCAATTTGTTGGAACAACAGTGCAAGATGATGTTGTATTTGGTTTAGAGAATATCGGAATGCCAAGAGAACAAATGATTGAAAGATTAGAACAGGCCTTACGACTTGTCCGTATGGAAGATTTTCTTAATGATGAGCCTCATTCCTTATCTGGTGGGCAAAAACAGCGAGTGGCAATAGCAGGCGTTTTAGCACTTCAGCCATCTATTTTAATATTAGATGAAGCAACGTCAATGTTAGATCCTCAAGGAAGACGTGAAGTAGTAGAAACGGTTAGACAACTTGTTAATCAAAAAGGTATTACCGTGTTATCAATTACGCACGATTTAGAAGAAGCGGCGCAGTCAGATCGTGTCATTATTTTAAATAAGGGAGAAATATTAGAGGAAGGGATTCCAGAGAAAATTTTCAAGTCCTCTCATATGCTCCAAGAAATTGGCTTAGATGTACCGTTTTCGGTGAAAATAGCAGAATTATTAAAAAGAAATGAAATTCTTTTGCAAAATACGCATCTTACAATGGAAAGCTTGGTGAACGAACTTTGGAGATTACATTCCAAAAAGTAGAACATCGTTATCAATATAAAACTCCATTTGAAAGACGCGCACTTTATGATGTAGACGTGTCGTTTCCAAGTGGGGGCTATTATGCCATTATCGGTCATACTGGTTCAGGTAAGTCGACGATGATTCAACATTTAAATGGTTTATTGCAGCCGACAAATGGTACAGTTCAAATTGGTGAACATTTGATTTCGGCAGGAAAGAAAGAAAAAAAGCTAAAGCCACTACGTAAAAAAGTAGGGGTTGTCTTTCAATTCCCGGAACATCAGTTGTTTGAAGAAACTGTGGAGAAAGATATTTGCTTCGGACCTACTAATTTCGGGGTATCTGGAGACGAAGCGAAGCAAAAGGCTAGAGAGGCAATAGAACTTGTAGGGCTAGAACCGGAACTGTTAACACGTTCTCCGTTCGAATTAAGTGGTGGACAAATGAGACGTGTTGCTATAGCGGGTGTACTGGCAATGGAACCTGAAGTGCTTGTATTAGATGAACCTACAGCAGGTCTAGATCCAAAAGGGCAGAACGAACTTATGCAGATGTTTTATAAGTTGCATAAGGAGAAAGGGCTTACAGTTATCCTTGTAACGCATAATATGGAAGATGCTGCTCAGTATGCGGAACAAATTGTAGTTATGCATAAAGGAACGGTCTTTTTGCAAGGAAGTGCAGAGGAAGTATTTTCACATGCTGATGAACTAGAGAAAATTGGTGTGGATCTTCCTATGTCATTAAAGTATAAACGTGCAATTGAAGAGAAGTTTGGTATTTCAATTCCAAAGGCTACCTTATCTTTAGAGGATCTTACTCATGAAGTTGTGCAGGTGTTACGAAAAGGTGGTCATGAATCATGCAGCAGTTGATTATTGGGAGATATATCCCGGGGAATTCACTTATTCATCAACTTGATCCACGTACGAAGCTGCTGATTGTCTTTTTATATGTATTTGTTGTTTTCTTAGCAAATAATGCGATTTCATATGGATTTTTATTTTTATATGCACTCATTGCTTTATTTTTTGCAAAAGTGCCGATTCGTTATGTACTTTCGGGCTTAAAACCAATTTTATGGATTTTTCTTTTTACATTTTTCCTGCATATTTTTACAAATAAAGAGGGGGATGTACTACTCCAGCTTGGTTGGTTTTCGATACATGAAAAAGGATTAGAGCAAGGGATATACATTTCTGTACGGTTCTTCGTTATTATTTTAATGACGACATTATTAACGTTAACGACGACACCTATTGAAATTACAGATGGTTTGGAGACGTTATTAAAGCCATTGAAGCGTATAAAGGTTCCTGTTCATGAAATCGCATTAATGATGTCAATTTCTCTTCGTTTTATCCCGACATTAATGGATGAAACGAGTAAAATAATGAAAGCACAAGCATCACGTGGTATTGATTTCGCTGGTGGACCGATAAAAGATAGAATGAAAGCTATTATCTCACTGCTCGTTCCTCTGTTTATCAGTGCTTTTAAGCGTGCAGAGGACTTAGCTATTGCGATGGAAGCTCGTGGATATCAAAGTGGTGAAGGACGTACTAAATTTAGGCAACTACGCTGGAAAACAAGCGATACAGTAACGATTGTAAGCTTATTTTGTTTAGCTTGTATTTTGGCATGGGTGCGATCGTAATGGAGAATAGAGAAATGGATAGAATAAAATGTACGGTTGCATATGATGGTATGCATTTTTGTGGTTATCAAATTCAGCCGAAGCATCGTACTGTTCAACAGGAGATAGAAAAAGCATTACAGAAATTGCATAAGGGAGAACTTGTTCGTGTTCAGGCGTCTGGTAGAACAGATTCTACGGTTCATGCAAAAGGGCAAGTAATACACTTTGATACTCCTTTGTCTCTTGAGGAGTGGCAATGGAATAACGCTTTAAATACAATGTTGCCAGATGATATTGTTATTAGGCGAGTAGAGAAAAAAACAGAAGAATTTCATGCACGTTACGGTGTTGAGAAAAAAGAATATCGTTATCGTGTATTATTATCAAAGACTGCGGATGTATTCCGTAGAAATTACGTATATCAATATCCATATCCGCTCGAAATCAATTCTATAAGAAAAGCAATTCCTTATTTTATTGGAACGCATGATTTCACTTCTTTTTGCTCGGCAAAAACTGACAAAAAAGATAAAGTGCGAACAATTTATGAAATCGAGTTAATTGAGCAAGATGATGAATTAATTTTTCGTTTTGTAGGTAATGGATTTTTATATAATATGGTCAGAATTATTGTTGGTACGTTACTTAACGTAGGGCAAGGAAAGCTTGATCCTGATAGCATTCCAGAGATTTTAGCGAAACAAAATCGTCAGTTTGCTGGAAAGATGGCTCCAGGTCATGGGCTTTACCTATGGGAGGTAAACTATAACAACTAATCCTGGTGTAACATTTGCTTGACATTAGAAACTCAAAAGTATATCATAACATATGGTATTGTTTCTAAAACCACGATTAGCCCCGGAAGGAAATCGTGTTTAAGATAAACAATAGATTTTTTCTATGGAAAAGATAACGAGGAGGGAAACACATGCGTACGACTTTTATGGCAAAAGCTAACGAAGTTGAGCGTAAATGGTATGTGGTTGATGCTGAAGGTCAAACTTTAGGTCGCCTATCTACTGAAGTAGCATCCATTTTACGTGGTAAAAACAAACCTACATTTACACCACACGTTGACACGGGTGATCATGTAATTATTATTAACGCTGAGAAAATTCATTTAACAGGTAATAAATTAAACGATAAAATTTACTACCGTCACACTAACCACCCAGGTGGACTTAAGCAAAGAACAGCTCTTGAAATGCGTACAAACTACCCTGTACAAATGTTAGAGCTTGCAATTAAAGGCATGCTTCCAAAAGGACGCTTAGGCCGTCAAGTTTCTAAGAAACTTAACGTGTATGCTGGAGCAGAGCATCCACACCAAGCACAAAAACCAGAAGTTTACGAACTTCGCGGATAATTAATTAAAGGAGGGCTTACTTTGGCACAGGTTCAATACTATGGCACTGGACGTCGTAAGAGTTCAGTAGCGCGCGTACGCCTAGTTCCAGGCGAAGGACGCGTTATCATTAACGGTCGTGATTTTGAAAACTATATCCCATTTGCTGCATTACGTGAAGTAGTGAAACAACCTCTAGTTGCAACAGAAACTTTAGGTAACTACGATGTACTTGTAAACGTAAATGGTGGTGGATACACTGGTCAAGCTGGTGCTATTCGTCACGGTATTTCTCGCGCTTTATTAAAAGCTGATCCAGAATACCGTCTAACACTAAAACGTGCAGGTCTATTAACTCGTGACGCACGTATGAAAGAGCGTAAAAAATACGGTCTTAAAGGCGCACGTCGTGCACCTCAGTTCTCAAAACGTTAATTTTTGCGAACTACAAACCCCAACCATTTTGGTTGGGGTTTTTTTGTGTTTCATTCCTCTTTTACAATTTTTTTAGCTTGGAATATTTTAGTGCTACGGCCTCGCGTATGCTTCTTCTTTAGAAGTTTAGACTAATACGTATTAGGGAGGTTTATAAGTACTATGAATGTCATTGTCAGCTTACAAGAAAAACAAAAAGAAAAGCAGTTAAAATACGAGCGGAAGATGCTGCGAGAATTATCATTAAAAACATTGCGCTCAAATATTCGTGATGCCTTTCAAATGCAAGAGCTTCATCGTCAGTATGAAGATTACTGTATTGAATTAGGGATAGAATCTTATTTATTAGGAGCGAGATATAGTAAATTTGGTTATTATGGTGAATCGTTTTTTGATGTGAAATATAGAGCTTTAGAAGAAGAACAACAATTAACTGAAACGCTATTTCAATTTTTAACGAGTATGACTATGCGAGAAATAAAGTTGAAAGATGAGGAATTACTTTTTGAATCTTGTCAGCAGTTTATAGGATTGTGGTGGCAAGAAGGGTATGAAAAAGGTGAAAGAAGATATCGATTAAAGCTTCATTAAGACAAGCATAAACTTTCCTCTTGTCCCATATAAGTAATTAGAGGGACTAGCTGGAGGAGGAAAGGTATGAAGAGAATTCGAATTATCTCTTTTGCACTCGCTGCGGTTGTTTTGTTTTTTTTAGTCAAACAAGAATTTCAAATCACAAAATCGTGGCGAGCTTGGAATTTACCCTTATCAGGGAAAGTAATCGTATTAGATGCTGGGCATGGTGGACCAGATGGAGGGGCTGTTGGTGGAAAGGATATTATAGAAAAGGATATTACGCTTGAAATTACAAAAAAGGTACAAGACTATTTACAAGAACAAGGTGCACTAGTTATTTTAACGCGTGAGGGAGATTATGATTTAGCTAACAAAGATACAAAGTCATATAGTAGACGTAAAGCGGAGGATTTAAAAAAACGTGTAGAAATCATCAATAAACCAGATATAGACTTTTTTGCAAGCATTCATTTAAATGCTTTAACTAGTAGTGGATCGAAAGGCGCACAAACATTCTACTATCGCTCTTCAATTGAAAATGAACGTGCTGCTAAATTTATACAGGCTGAATTGAGAACGAGTTTAGAAAATACGAATCGTTCTGCTAAAACAATCTCTCACGTATACTTATTGAAGTATGCGAAAACACCAGGTGCTTTAATTGAAGCCGGCTTTTTATCGAATGTGAACGAAAGGTATATGTTAAATTCGGAGAAATATCAACAGAAGGTAGCAGCTGCAATATACCGTGGTATATTGCGTTATTTCACGGAAAAAGGAAATCCTCCAGAATAAGGAGGATTTTTTTGAGTTTCTCTCGTTAACGAAGTTTTCGGAAAATATGTTATACTGGAAATGTAAACGCATTAATTTGAAGAATAAACAAAGATGAATTCAATTAACATTACGTTATTTTTCATACAGGGGGCTGGGTTAATTATGGTAACGAAAGAACAAGTGGTTGAAGCGTTAGAAGGGATTGTAGATCCGTTTTTACATAAAACATTAAAAGAAACAAGTGCAATTAAAGAGGTAACAGTCAAGCCTGAGAAGGAACATGTGAGTGTCAAAATTGCAATCGTAAAAACTGGTACAGCGGAACAAATGCAGTTGCAGTCTGGAATTGTAAAGTTAGTAAAAGAACTTGGAGCAGCAACAGTTGGACTTCGTTTTGCAGAATTTACAGAAGAGGAATTAGCTCAGTTTGCACCAGAACAAGAAGCAGAGCAAAGTGAATCTTTATTGTCACCAAATTCAAAAACGACATTCTTAGCAGTAGCGAGTGGAAAAGGTGGCGTGGGAAAATCAACCGTTTCCGTTAACCTTGCAGTTGCTTTAGCTCGTTTAGGAAAAAAAGTTGGTATTATTGATGCGGACATTTACGGTTTTAGTGTGCCAGACATGATGGGGATAGAAAAACGTCCCATCGTAAGAGGTGACAAGATAATTCCGGTGGAACGTTTAGGTGTAAAGGTAATCTCAATGGGCTTCTTTGTAGAGGATAATGCACCAGTTATTTGGAGAGGACCTATGCTTGGGAAAATGTTAAACCACTTCTTCACAGAAGTGGAATGGGGCGATTTAGATTATTTAGTACTAGATTTACCACCAGGAACAGGTGATGTTGCGTTAGATGTGCACTCAATGTTGCCATCTTGCAAAGAGATTATTGTAACGACGCCTCATCCAACAGCTGCGTTTGTAGCAGCGCGTGCTGGAGCGATGGCATTACGCACTGAACATAGTATTCTCGGTGTTGTTGAGAACATGGCATATTTTGAAAGTAAGGTAACTGGTGAGAAAGAATATGTATTTGGAAGAGGCGGGGGAGATAAGTTGGCTACCGAACTACAAACAAATGTTCTTGGTCGTATTCCGCTGCAACAACCTGATTGGAATAAAGAAGACTTTGCTCCTTCAGTATATGAAGATACACATACAACCGGCATTATTTATAGTAAAATAGCCGAAGTGGTAATTGATAAAACAGCTGTTACACAAAAATAAAGTGAAACTTTAATCAGTGGAGTTCATCTGTTACTGGCAACAATAAGGGTTTTGTTACTAGTAAACTTTTCGCTTAACTAGAGGGCCATTTTGTCTGTTAATAGCAAGATAAAGTAATAACGAGTGGACAATTTATACATTGTCCACTCGTTATTATAGTTATTATTTTCACTGTTCTTCCTTCTTCTCGCCTTGAGAACCACCGTCACCGCCTGCTTCTTTCTTATCAGATCCACCTTTTTCAGCCTTTTGTACACCTTTACTAATGATATCAATCATCTTGGATTGGAAGAGTGGACTTTCAGCAGTTTCTGTTAGTACTTGTTGTAGATATTGACGGTATTCTTTACTCTTCATTGTTTGTAACATCATTTTTTCTACTTCAGGATTTTTCATGATTTCTATAACGCCTGCTTGGTATTCAGGGTCTTTTAATAAGGTTTTCATTAATTGGGTTTGTTCTTTCCCCATACTTTTAGCGAACTTCGATGAGAACTCAGGATCTTTAAAGAGCTTTTCCCAGAATTGTTGCCCTTTATCGGATACCATTGCATCTTCAATCGTTTTCTTTACTACTGTTTCATCTAGTATGAGTGCTTGTTTCATTTTTTCATCAGTTAATACATCTTGAATAGCTTTCTTACCTTGATCTGTTTTTAAAATATCAACAATCATTTTCTTTGTTTGATCGTAATCTAGTTCGGATTTCGTTTCTTTTCCTTGTGCGCATGCTACAAGTGCGATAAGTAGAAAAGAAGAAACGAAAATGAATAGTATCCGTTTCATAAGTTGGAACTCCTTTCAGCACAGTTCTCTCTTTTTAATATAAATATCTTTAAGGAATTTATACATGAACATGGCTAGCTTTTTGAAATTGTCATTGATACAATTTAATTAGAAATATAAGGATAATGGGGGATGTGTTGTGAATAGCCGCAAGTGGGTACGACTATTTTTAACGACGTTGTTTCTTGGTGGGATTAGCACAGTTATTATTGGTTTTGTTTTGGAGTGGGACAGGTACAATGAATTTTTTCAAAATTTCGACGTTAAGGAGATTTTAGCGGTATCTTTCTGGTTGATGGGTGTAGGATTTATTTTTAGCGTTATAAGTCAAATGGGATTCTTTGCATATTTAACAATCCATCGTTTTGGACTAGGGATGTTTCGCTCATCGTCTTTATGGAATGCAGTCCAGCTCTTCTTTATTGCATTCGTATTATTTGATTTTGTGTATTTAAGGTCTGTACTTATTGCAAATGGGGAAGTCTCATTGGGGAATAACATACTTGTTGCTGGAATTTTATTTGTGTTTGGAGCAATTGTTGCTTATGTAAAAAGTAAAGAAACAAATAAAAAAGCATTTGTGCCAGCTCTGTTCTTTATGGTTGTTGTAACAATTCTTGAATGGGTACCGGCGCTTCGGATTAATGATACAGATTGGTTATATTTAATGGTTATACCGCTATTGTTATGTAATGCATATCAATTACTTGTATTACATCGTTTAATCGGAAAAACGAGTAAACCTGCTTAATAGAGAGAGGTTTTATACACCGGCAGTTATATTACTGGAAATGGTGTGATTAAAAAAGCTCTACCACCTTCTTGAAAGGTAGTAGAGCTTTTTATACGTGAAGAGTAGTAGGGACGAAGCTATTTCACATCTTCACTTTTCGTACTTGTGTTGGAAATAAGTTGTGATACGGATATTTGCTCATATCCATCACTTTTTAATTTTTGCAGGAGCAGCGGTAAAGCTCTATTTGTTTGAAGGGCAGAATCGGATGCGTGTAATAAGACAATATCTCCACCTTTCAAATTATTAGAGACGGTGGAAACGATGTGGTTTACACCTGGGTTTTTCCAATCGTTTGAATTATTACTCCAATGCACGACGGTGTATCCAAGTGATTCTGCAATTTTAAGGGTTGCCTTGTTAAATTCGCCACTAGGTGGACGTAACAGTTTGACTTGTTTTACACCAAGTTTTGTAAAAACATCTTGTGCTCGTAAAAGGTCTCGTCTTATTTCATTCGTCTCTAGAGAAGTATAAGATGTGTAATTGTAACCCATACTACCGATTTCGTGTCCATCTTTCATGATGCGCTCTACAATATCGGGGTGTCTTTCGGCCCATGCAGCAGAAAGGAAGAAGGTTGCATTCTTAATTTCTCTTTCTTTAAGAGTATCAAGGATTGGAATTGCTTTTTTGTCTCCCCAACTAATATCAAACGTAAATGCAACTTGCTTTTTAGCGGTATCTCCTTTGTAAATTACTTTAGGGCCTGTAGCAGTTGAAAAAGCAGATTCATGTGAATATGTTTTTAAAAAGAGTAGCCATGCTGTAAATAAGGAAAGTATCACTATTAAGCTAATGTGTTTAAAAGTTCTTTTACTCGTAATAAAAAAGAAAAACATAATATTACGCCCCTTTGTCCAATCCTTTTCAGTTACATATATGCTGGAAATATAAAAAAGAGAACAAAGGATTAATATCGTAAGTAGTGGATATAATGAATGATAGGATTGTAATAAGTGAAAATGAGCGGAACGTTTATTGTTACGTAAGGAATTATTGAGGTGATCATTTGCTTGGGCTGATGTTGACAAAAGAAGAGAGAAAAGAGATGGAATACATATTAAAGAGAGAGTTAGAGGAACTTTTATTTGATTTTGAAGATGAGCGTATTCATGAAGTTGTAAAAAAGGCGATGGAAGAAAGATATAAAATCATTTTTTGTTTGTTTCGGAGAGTTGCTAACGCAGAGGAATGTATTCGTTATGTAAGAAGAAGAACTTTTTATTAAAAAGTATTGACGTTAATAGTTTGTATATGGTAAATTAATAAACGTCGCTGATGCGGAAACGCAGAAAACGACAAAAAAGAAATTGAAAAACTTAGTTGACATTGAAAAATGAAGATGTTAACATAAGGAAGTCGCAAATGAGCGACCAAGTAG
>NZ_JAKUFQ010000104.1:0-17617 GCF_022663475.1 Bacillus cereus group sp. BfR-BA-01382 | reverse complement strand
AAATTTTATTAAAAATGGAGGAATGAATTATGAATACAGTAACTAAAAAAGTGATTGTATCACCTGAAGCAAATTTAAAAGGATTAAGTATTAAACCGCCAAAATATTTAATAGAAGGTAGAGATGGAGATAGTTATTCAATATATAGGGAAATTGAGAAAGATGAAGAATGGGATTTTGAAGGTGAGTTTGTAATAACTTATCAAGATAAGTGCTATATAAAATTAACGAATGTACCTAATGAAGAACATGCAATGGCAGTTATTAAGTCGTATTTTGGAGCAACAAAAGAACTTGGTAATTTAAGTTAATTGAATTCGAATTGCGTAGAAAAGTAGGTGAAAGAGTATGCCAATCAAAAAAGGGACACATGAGGACTTACCATTGTCATTATGTTGTCAGTCAAAATGCAAACGAGGATATAAATTAGCACAAGATTATAAGTCTATTTACTGTTGCAATTGTGGTAAGAAACAAAACTAAGCTAAAAATTTAATATAGTATTTTGTAAAAAGCAGGTGACGTAATGGCGTACCAAGTTCCTAAATGTGACTGCGGTAATAAATTAATATACATGTTTGATAAGTTGTATCATTAAGAGTTTAAAATTGCAAAGAATGGAGGTGAGTTGCCTTGTTAAGTGGTATTGGATGGGTTGTGCTTGGTCAGTGGACGTGGCAATTAGTTAAGTGGATGACACCTGGATTCTTATTAGGTATAGGCACAGGTTGGCTTATATGGGGATAAGATAGATAAAAAATTTTGATTGTAATACAACTTGAATATATAAGGAATGAATAATCAATATGGATAATTGGAAATGGAAATATTATAGTACGACTCAGGGGAGTTGGCATAGCACATTCACAGCTTTTTATAAGGTTAAGGTAGATAAGATGACAGGTAAAGAAATTGGGGAGCCTGTATCCATCTCTTATGAAGAATATTTAGCTAAGTAAAATGGATGCATAATGGAGGATTTTATATGAGTACAGGTCTATACATAATAATTGGCATTCAAGTTCTTTTGTTACTAACTCAAGTATTTTTTATAGAGAAGGAAAAGATGAGGGAAAGAAATGAAAAAATAACAGAAAATGTAGTATTTCAAATAGTAACAGGTATTGGGACCTTTATTCTTCTATATTTTATTGTTCGTAATTATATGACACCAGATATGTTTAGGATTTGAGGAGAAATAAAATATACAGAGGAGAAAATGGTATGAAAACACCACAAGAATTAAGAGCATTAGCAGATAATCAAAAGAAAATCGAAGGAGATGTTTTTGCATCTTCTATGATTGAGGAAATCGAAGTAGAGATGATAGAAAAAGCAAATGCAGGGAATTATGAATTAAAGATTCATGCCAATTCTGGTTTGAATAGGGATAATTGGTTAACGGAACCCCATTTATATAATGCACTTATTTTAAAATTAAGAAGTTTAGGTTTTGAAGTTTCTCATAGTGATGAAATGCGAGATGGGACATATATGATTATCAAATGGTAATGAAATTAAAGAGGAGAAATGAGTCATGTTTTGTGAAATCTTAGAGTTAGATTTGACACAACCTTTTGGTGATTTAAAAGGTTCTAAGTTTATTAAAGAAGTAAGGGCACAATCAGGAGAATTATTTAAACAAATTTTACTCATTAATGGGAAAATCTATCATCCTTGTGTTGCTTATTCTTGCATTCTGGGAGTTAGAGAAATGAAATTGAACAAAAATCCAGAAAATCATGTAATCAGCGAAGAAGGTTTGGAATGCCCTTATTGTGAATATGTTCATGATGAAAGATATTTATTGAAGAAGAATAAAGGTCATATGGAATGCCAATACTGTCATTCTGAAATTAAGTTTGTGATAGATAGAGAGGTAACCTCATCCAGGAAATGTTTGAGAGAGGTTTATCATACGGAGCCTGTAAAATTAAAGGAGTCTATTGAGCTGTAAGTGATTGAATAAATATCACATAGATAGGAGTATGTAAGATGGTCACAAAATCAAGAAGAATAAATCTTTATATTTTATTAAATAGATTATCTAATAATACGTTGCAAGTTCAATATTGTGGTGCAGATATAGATGATGATGTATAACTATATATTTTTAAATGATTTTTATATACATAATGTTTGAAAGATAGGGAGATATTGAAATGGATTTGTATTTATATGAAGAAAATGTAACAGAGCGTTTAATTACGGAATGGAAGAAGTATGGTTCCCTTGTAGTAGCGTATGACTTTGATAATACAGTATACGATTACCACAAAGAAGGACACTCATATGAGTATGTTATTCAATTATTAAGAGAAGCTAAAAAACTTAATGCATATCTTATGGTTTATACAGCGAGATGTAATAGTGAGCTATCCTTTGTTAAGCAATATTTAGAAGAGAATGATATTCCATTTGATTCCATCAATGAGACTCCTGGGTTTATACCAATTACAGATGGGAAGAAACTATATTACAACATTTTGTTAGACGACAGAGCAGGTCTTCCTTCTGCATATCGTTGTTTGTTGAATGCTGTTAAATATATGGATGAGATACAGAAAAAAACGAAACAAGGTAGTCAAAAGGGAGAGAGTTAATATGGAGTATGACTTAAAAATTAGACAATCGTATCATGGTACAGGTGGTATAGAGGGATATAGATATGAACTGTATAACATCAATGGAGAAAAAATAGGTCGATTACATTCTGTACCTATAGAATGCAATTGTGATAACACCCTTAGTATAAATGGTGTTGGTTATATAATTTCATCAATATATGATTCTCAAGACCAAAATGAGGAGAAAGAAGAAGTAATTTATTATGAATTAAAAAGATACGAATGTAATCCTGATTTTGATTTGGGAGAAACAATTAAATAATGATTGGATATTGTTAAGATGAAGTTTTTTTGAAATTCGTAAGTTATGAAGGTAACTTAAAGAAAGTGAGAGAGGTTTATGCCATTAGCTAATTTCCAAAGAAACGTCTTAGTAGGCGTAAGGGATAATAATTTTGACATCTGTAGTGAAAGAGGATGGAGTATTGAAGAGCAAGACACTCATATTAACGTGTATGACGAAAATAATAAATTGATAGATAAGTTTTTCGGTCATATGATGTTAAGCAAATTTTTGAAGAAGTAAGCTTACCAAAAATGTGAATATTATTTTTATAGAAAAGAGGAACGAGAATGAAAGGTCACATTAATGTAGAACAATTAGTATTACTAAGTGCAGAACAAGTTTTGACTTTGAGTAATTCGAAATTTATAGACACTGTTTGGATGGATTGGGATAATGTAAGTAAAGTACAAAGTGCGTTGGACATATTTAAAAACAAAGGGTGGAAACATAATACGCTAATTAAAACAGCAAAACATTGTAATACATCGAATATGATAGCAATCCTAAACGATTATGGAAAAGTAGTAATTGAAAATTCTCATTCCGAATATGGAACGAAATGGTTTGTCAGTATAAATCATGATGTGGAGATGGATAGATTCCACTTTGAAGGGGAAGAGCTGTGTGACGCATTATGGATGGCCGTTCAAAGGGCTATCTTTTAATATCTATTAAATCTTAATAGAAATGAGGATAGTAAGTTGAATGGCTAATGTAGTTTGGCAATTACCAGTAAAGCAGAGCAATACAACAAGCCATGATTGGGTGCATCCGAAAGCAAAATATCATGCTTTTATAAACGATGACTCGCTATGTGGAAAGTATAGTCAATCCACAAGCTTCTTTGAAACCACGATTGAATCATTTGAGTTAAGGATAAATGAAGAACTGGCATGTAAAAAATGTCTTAAGAAATTGGATTTAAACATATGAAAAATAATTTATACCGATAACCTATTATTTTTATTAAAAGAATAGTAAATGCATATAATAACTGAACAAATATAAAACAGGTAGTCTCAAGCACTTTAATAAAAAGTTATTATACAGAAAAGAGGAAATGAAAATGATAGTAGGACATTTAATTGGTGGAAATGAAATTGAAGGAATTCGTGAAGGAACTGTAATTATTAACGATGAACAACTCAAAGTTAGTTATGAAGATTTAGTTGCTGTTTGTGGAAATATTTCATTAGGCGATTTAGATACGAGCATCACTACTTTTAGAAGTGAAGAAGCTGTTGAACGTGACTACATTAAGTTAATTCAAGCATATGATGATGAAATTGATGAAGATTTTGTTATTGATAATCATTTAGCTAAACAAGTTTGCTATAGTTCATATGAGATTAATTTTGAAAAGAAAACATTAATACTAAAGATTGAAACTTATGAATAAAACGCAGATTTTAGCATGTGAAGAATTAAATTAAAACAAGAAGGAACCTATAAAGGTTTCTTTTTTTATTTATATTAAATTGACTATAGTTGATATAAATATTATAATTTACCGTAAAGATTAATAACTCATATTGTTAATGTATCTGAACTAACAATTAAAATTTCGGAGGTTATAGTTATGGAGACAAAACAGATAAATGATTTTATTAATAGTGTAATGGGTTCGAATGAGTTTCAAAGATTACAACAAGAAGTGACAAATCAAATAATTAATAAAATGAAGTGTTTTCCATTTGAGTCTGAAGACGATGTTAGATTAGTATCAGCAAGGCTGAGAGATAGTTTTTATTTAAGCGTGAATTATCAAGTTTCCAAAAGGATGATTTCTTTAATGGGGGAGAAAAAATACATTAAAAAGACGAATGAATTAAATGTTTGAATATGTAATTTATCTTTCAAGTGAAGAAAAACCAAAGGATGCAGGTAATTCATATGGTTATTGGAAAGGGAAAAACCATATTTATGGCGGTATCCTCATACCTTTAACAAGAGATATTGTTGACGAGTATACAAGAAAATATAAATCAAGAAAGAGAGCTGAAAACATGGCTGAAAAATTAGCTGATAGATGTGGATATGTAATGTCATGGGTAGTTGAAGAAATTAAATCTAAATGAAAAGGATGAGGCGAATATGATTGGAACAACGCGAAAATCGTGGATGCTTATAGGATTTGTTTTCTTGATGTTATTAGCGATTGTAGGAGAAATGCTGAACTATACCCATATTACAACTGTAAAAGGTGAAGTGATAGAAAAGTATTCCAAACGTCAGGAAGAAGTAGATAAGTTTTATATAGTTGTGAAACAGAAAAATAATTCTGAAACGGTTATTGTAAATGAAGATAGTTTGTTAATGTTCAAGTTTGATTCAGCAGATGTACAAGCTAAGATTCATCAAGGTGAGGAATATGAATTTAAATTGCGTGGTTATAGAGTTCCTATATTATCTTTATTTCCTAATGTAGATACAGTAGTTGAAAAACAATAAAAATATAAAAAGGATGATTATGAATGGAGAAGTTTGAATATAAAAAAGTTGAGTTCCAAAAGTTAACACGACCGCATCATTCTGAACTTGATGTGAACAAGCTGAATGAGTTAGGAGCAGAAGGTTGGGAGTTAGTCATGATTGATAGTGGAGAGTATGTGTTCAAAAGAAAAATCGTTTAAGGAGGATATATCTATGAATGAATACCAAGAGCAAGGATATAAGAATGATGCAGAAAAAATTGAACATGAAATGCGTGAAATGGGATATTTGTCCTCTGATATTGTGGTAGTAGCATATTTCCTGCTAAAGAATAATATCGACAAGGCAGAAGGACAGATGAAGGTAGAAAATAAACTGCAAGAGATGATGCAAAGAGCAGAAGAACTGTTGAAGGAATAGTAGAAATAATCAAAAGTGAGGGCGTGTAAAAAATGGATATTAAAGATTTGATTCAGAAAATCAAAGAGAGAAGACTATTGTTACAAGCTTTGAATCCTGAAATTGGTACAAAGGTAATGGGATGGAGCATTGAAACTTCAATGGATGGATTGAATGACTATTATGAAGATGGAAGCTTAAATGGTGGTTTTTGGGTGGAAGACATTCAAAGAGGTTTTTCGATAGATGATTCTAATACTTTTAAGCCATCAGAAAATATGAAACATACATGGATGGTTATCGAAAGAATGATGGAACATTATAACTGTTCATTCTCTTTAAACAGTACAGAGTTAAACAATTTTAAATGCGAATTTCGTTTTGGTAACGAAATTGTAGAATATATTGACCCATGTCAGTGCGTTGCTATTTGTGTAGCTTCTTTAAAGGTTTTGAATGTCCTTGATGGGCAACAAAACAATGATAAAAGGGACGAGTAATATGGATAGAAAAAGAGAATTCAAGTTTCAGGGCAAGGAAGTATCCTTTACAGATACGCTTATCATGGGGGAATTAGAGGAGAAGATTCAAAAGGGTATTGATGAAATAAAAGAAGTAAAGGGTAAAGAAATAACCATTACGATGACATTGGATGAACTCTATTATATGAGAAGATTATTGATTACCCAGGCATTTTCTACAAGATTAGCAAGAGAAAACTTAGTGGATGCAATGGAATATACTAAATCTTTGAAAGAAAAACCCGTAGAGTGACGGAAGAAAAGGAGTGTGTTTGTAATGTTCGAAGATATGTATGTGGTGTTCTATTCAGAGGGAGAGCGTATAGAACTCTCATTCATTTTAGAAGTTGAAGGTAAACGATTTTATGAGTTCTATAAAAAACAATATAAAAATCCTAATTCTGATTTGTCGTATTACTTCCCTGAGTATCAAGAAACATATGAAGATTATTTAAAGAATTTCTTATTGCCATACCTTCAAGGATATAAGGAGCTTTACATTGGTTACGATTCTTGGAAAGAGGAAGGGATTTGGAATGCTAAAAATCATGATAATCAATTAAGAGGTATTTTGTTGCCACGTCTAAACTATGGCTTTTACAAGGGAATTTTAGCCTATAGAAAGTGGCAAAACATAAGGTAGGCATAAGTGTGAAAAGAAGGTAAAACTCTATAAGGAGCAGTGCAATGGATAAATATAATGTGTATGGAAAAGGGAAACCTGCAAAAACAAAGTACGAATACAAAATTGGAGAAATCATCATGTTATATACTTCAAATGGTCATTATCCTGTAAAATGCATAAACAAAAAAGTGGTTGAGGGTAAATTAATTCAATCCTTCAATAAGGGAAGAACTGTCTCGGATTATTAGTATATTCATATATGAAAAGAAAGGATATTTAAAAATGAAATATCATATAACACCTAAACAAGCGAAAGAAATTACTGAAGAGCAATTTTATTCTCTATTTAATGAAATTGTGCCAAGAAAAGATTGGGCGAATTATCACCATAAAAAAGTAACAATTGGGAAAATGATAGATTATTTGGATGAAGTAAATATTAGTACAAGTCTATTAACAAAGAAATTTATAATAAATGTAGATGACATAGAATATGAGGCAATGGAATTGACAGATGCTTTGTGGTTAGCTGTTAAAGATTGTATGTAGTTATATATAATATTCCATACATATTCTTGAGGAGGAACCTATCAAAGGTTCTTTTTTCTTTTAATTGACTATAGTTAATTAAAATATTATAATTTTATCATAATCAAATACGAAATCGTAAGTAAGGTGTGAAGTTTATGAAGAAAGAAATGGAGAACGTTAATCTTAGGGAAAGCATATTTAAAACTTATGTCTTGCCATTGTTATTCCTTTCCTTGGTGGCATTACCGATTATCCCTCTTGAAATCTATCTTTTTGATTCATCAAACATTGAATTTGCAATTGTATCAGGATTATTTATGATGTTATTTGCTTCATTCTCATCTGAGTTACATGGAAAGATAATGATGACATCTGCTTTATATATTTGTTACTTTTCTCATTCATGGACTGTGTATGGTCTTGTTGCTGTCGGTCTATTTTTCCTATTATTATCTGCGATTATTATTGAGAAAGTATCCGTATGGAAAAAGAAACAACAAAAGAGAGCAATGGAAGAAATGTATCCTCTATATTCAAACCTTTTAGGTAAAAAGGAAAAGGACTTATTATCTTCTATATATGGTAAAAGTGGATATTATTATCAGGTTATTCAAGCAGGATATGTAACAGACATAGAGTTATTAGCTATTAATGCGAGATTAAAGCGTGAAATAAATAAGCAAGAAAATGATTGATACAGGGAAAGAGGGCGTTTTGATGATAGACCATGTAAATGGTGAATTGAAATTACATAGCGGTTGGATACCGAAAGAAAAGGTTCATTCGTTTAAAGAAAAGTGTGGATTGGTAGCAAGTGCATTGTTTAAAGATAAAAAAGGATTTGAGTATCAAATAAAATATTACGATTTAGATGGAGACGATTTTGGTACAGAAGAAAATCCATGTGTTATGGAAAAATGGATGGCCGAGATTACTTTTTATTCAGAAGAAGATTATCCTGTTGATGTTGAACAACTAAATAGTAATAAGAATGTGGGTGAAAGTGATGAAGAGTTGGATTGATACGTATCCGCATAAAATACATGCCAGTGTGCTGTTGTTAGACAATGAAATCTACAATTGGAAAGTAGGAGAAAATTATTGGACAAGCCCTTTTTCAATGAAGTGGTCATATCCTTTTCCTGCAAACATGGGTAAGTATATTGTGAATAATAACACATGGATAGTTGATACTCCAGAACAGCATAGTAAGGTGTTTCAAGAGCTCGCTCCTGAATGGATGAAACAGTGGGTTGTTGCAAAAGATTATGTTGGGGATAAGCCATATAAATAGATATAGATTAAATTGAGAGGATGATAGATTGTGAATATCCTTGGTACATTAAGAACCATTCAATTCAATAATGATTTATTGAATAAAGAGTTAACTCGTATGAAAGATGAAAATTATTATTTAAAAGTCGAAAATTTAGAGTTAAAAAGGCAACTTGCTAAAGAACGATTAGCAAAAAGGGAGGCATGTAACAAATGATTTCTATTTGGGTTTGTCCTATTGCAATGGAGAAATATACATATGGTGCAGAAGTAACAGGAACTTCTGTTATGACCAGGGAGAATAAAATAAATATGCTCGTGCCTGTGAGAGAAATTGTTGATACTGAATTAGAAGATGATTATTACTTGATTACTGTATCAGGTCAATAGAATGAAGAGGTGTTGATAACATGGGGAAATGTAGTAGTTGCCAACAAGAAAAAGAAATCGTTAGTTGTGATGCGTATGGTCAATATTGTAACAAATGTGATGAGTTGAATTGGATTCAAGATAATTTTAAATAAGATTAGAAGGAGAATTAGTAATGAAAAATGGTGACTTGTACAAGCATTATAAACAGAAAGAATATTGTTTTCGTTGTATTGCATTACCAGTAAGTGAATTTACAGGTGATTTTGTTGATTTAAGGGAGAATTTGGTTGCTCAAGATGCTCATACACCTGATGGAGAAGCGATTCGAGAAGTTCGTTTGTATTGTTACAAGGGAGTAGTTTTTATTGATAGAGAAAAGCCTCATGTCATTTATCAAGCAGAAGTTGATTATGGGACAGACAAAATTTGGGCACGGGAAGTAGATGAGTTTTTCGGTATGCAAAAATTACCCTCAGGAGAATTGGTAAAACGATTTGTAAAGTTAGATAACAAATAGACAGATGGATATCTAATGTTCTGAGTTATGAAGATAACTTCGGATATACAGGAAGTGTTGTGCTAAATATGGAAATCGAAATAACTATAAAATGTACAAAATGCTCAAATAAAAGGACGATTCCTTTAAAAAGAATTGTAAATCATAATGATGGTAAAGTTTACGATGATTATTTATCTCTTGAAGATTCAATTAACAACGACGGAAATTTCAAAACAGATATGACGCATCCAGAAGGGTTTGATGTCATTTGTGGTCAGTGTGGACATAGACATGAAGTGCTTATCTGAAGAAAAGAATTGTACATGTATTCTTAGGAGGATTTTTCAATTTGGATGCTAATAGTAAAGACTTAATGGCATGGAAGAATGATTTTATGAAAAAGTTTCGTAATCCGATACTATTTGTAAAAAGTGAAAATCTGTATTCAATTATTGCAAGGACAGAATCTGAAGAGAAACGTGGAAATCCTTTTTGTAGACTTAGCAAACAAAAGGATAGTAATGGAGAGTTTATTATTACAAGATGTAGAAAGAAAGTATATTGGGATAAATGGCGGTATATTGAAGGATATAAATCTTCAGAGACGGAATAGCTGTATGTTATTGAAAGGGTGTTGAAGATGAAAAAGGAAAAGATTGAAGAGGTATCTTTTAATAAAGAGGATGAACAGTTACAGATTGTTAAAACGAATATAGATTATGCTAAAGAATGGTCCATTAGGCACTTAAAGGAAATATTGGGTTATACACCGGTGGTTCATGTGAATAGAAATATAAATTTTCTAAACTTTGATATTGAGGAAGGTCTAATGACTAAGGATGAATTTGATGTTTATTGCAAATATTTCCGTCACGATAGAATTCAAGAGCATCAAATGGATTTCGAGAAATTACTTACATATGTTTTTGGTAAAGCTTTATATGTAGTTAAAATGATAGATTTTGAAACGTTATATATTATTAGGGATACAGAAAGAAAAGAGGATTATTTCCAGTAATACTCAGTCGTTATTATATATCTTTTGCTACTGCATATAATGAAAGTAATTGCGGTGTAATTTCTGCGGAGTACACTTAAGGGAGTTCCATGAGTGGGACTCTCTTTTTATTTTACTCCTAATACTTTACAAAAATAGATTCTATAATATATAGAGCAAAAAGAAAAATAGGGATTTAATCAAATTTAATTAGGAGGAAAGTAATGATGAATGAGTTAAACGTGTATGACAATGACGTTGTAGAAAGGTTAAATAAATGGATGGAAGAGCGAGATAGTGTGATTCGATTCAGTGTAAATCCAAGGTCGAATATTATGGGTACTATCAATATTAAATTAAGAGAAGATGAATTTCTGCAAAAAGGCGAGGATTATAATCGTTTGGTATTATCAGATTCATTTTATACTGCATTAGAATCCTTTCTAAGCGTAGAATTTAGCTTAAATGATATTCGGTATAATAATTCACGTTCATGTTTTTGGGATTATGGCATGAGAGCTTATAAAGGATAGATAGAAAAGTAAGAGCGTAATGTTATTAATATAAAATAAGAACACCCTAATATTAGGGTCATGAAAGCTGAGATAATTTATCTCAGCTTTTCTTTTTTATTGAATTTCCTCTTTTTGAATGCCATATGATAATACGAATATATAAAACAGGTATTTTACATTTGAAATGATTAAAGAGGAGTGTTTTCGTGATGACAGGTTATTATTTATATGAAGGTATGCAAATGGAGCTTAACGGTGAAAAGGTAGCGATTTGTGGTGATGCAGAAGCAGTAAATCCACGAGAAAAAAGAGGGACTTTAGGGAGAATAGTATGCTTTGATAAAAAGCATAGATTAGGTGATGAGCATGCTTTTGAAACCGAATTGGATTTCAAAAATGAAATAAACGATAAAAATGCAGTTATCTTACCCATCTATCTGCATGAAGGTCGTACACTTGAAATAAGTGTTGTGCAATATAGTGAATTAGCAAGACACATAGGATATATTTATGTTAATAGAGAAATGATTCGTACCAGATATCAAGTGAATCGAGTATCAAAAGTGCTAAAACAGAAAATTGTTCAGGAATTAATGAAAGAAGTAAAACAATATGATTACTATCTAAAAGGTCAAGTATATGGATATCAAGTATTTAATCCATCAGGAGAAATAATTGAAAGTCGATTTGGATTTTATGGTCCGAATCCAATTGCGAATGGATTAACAGATTTCTTACCTGGATTTTTTATGGAATAAAAGTACAAGGAATCGAGATTATATTATAATAACTATAAGAGATAATAAAGGAGAAACAAGATGAATACTATTGAAATTGAATAATTGAAAAATAATTTAGCAGTAAAAGTTGGGGTTTTAGAAAATAAAATTAAAAATGGAGAAATTAATGATGATACATCAGTTGAGTTAATCAATCTCTTCAAAGAATATGAAAAGCATGGTACAACTCTTGAAGAATTGAAACTACTTTTTGAAGATGTTGAATTGGCATTAAGCTAAAAATTTTTAAGCACAGAGAATCATTCTTTGTGTTTTTTTACATCCACAAAAAGAACATACGTTTGATTTTGGCGTGGATTTGTTTATAATATACATATAAGACTGTGGAGGGGATAAATGTATGGTGCAAATTTCTACTACTGATGAAGTGCAAGGTTTGTATGTATTAGTGGATGAAATAATAAAGGTGTATACTCCCTTTATTAAAGGTCAAAAATTTAATGAAAAAAGAAAAGGGTTATCCATAAAATTAATAAATGAATTAAAGTTTATAGGATTTGAACATAGAAGAAACATTGGAAAGTTAGCGGTATATGGATTGAAGTATATGGTCTCTGACACAAAGGAACTGCAAGAGATTATGATTTGGATAGGAGAAATGAATGGTGGTATGGGGGAATTAATTGTAAATCATTATAACCAAGGGCATATA
The DNA here is from genome assembly GCF_022663475.1 of Bacillus cereus group sp. BfR-BA-01382. Classification (NCBI taxonomy): domain Bacteria; kingdom Bacillati; phylum Bacillota; class Bacilli; order Caryophanales; family Bacillaceae; genus Bacillus; species Bacillus cereus group sp. BfR-BA-01382. The sequence continues at coordinate 5,085 of NZ_JAKUFQ010000104.1, read as the reverse complement.
GACACTACCTCGAACGTTATTTGAATTGAATTAAAATGCTCGCATGATAAAATATAGAGTGTAGAGATTAATCACTTCGATAAATTCTTTCATCATTATAAAAACCTACCAAAAGAGAAGAGCCCACCGACCTATTGGGGCTCTTTTTATTTTATGCATATATCCGCGGGATGACCAGACCATCTCTGCTTGTTATGAAGCTTCCATTCTGGGTCAATTTTTACTGTTTCTGCATCCAAGACTTTATAGATTTCATCAGAAGCCCTTGGAGTCGAATAAAGTTCATTTATAGTATCTATTACCCCACAACCATATTTTTGAAGAAGAAGTCCTGAGAGATGTGGAGTTTCAGCACCCCTTAAAACGCATTTTGCTCTTTCTTTAGCGTGTTGTCGGATTTGTTGAATCATTTTTTCTATGATGATTGCATTTTTCACTATAATATTTCCACCTTTCTAACATATAAACTTAACAATAAAAAATAAAATAATTAGTTATACAAATATGGTTAATATTGTACAAGTAAAGTTCAGGGTGTAAATGTATAAAAATAGAGTTCAAATTGAAGATATAATCAATTGAACTCTATTTAGATTATTATGCTGTTTTCTTTTTTTCGTTTGAATCTGATTTACCTTTTCGTAAGTAGTGAATAATGAATGTTCCTACAAACGCTAAGATAATTATAGAGAAGAATACTGTATGATTAATTTCAATTCCAATTTGGTCAATGCTTAATAGCATTTTTAAACCAATGAATGCAATTAATACATATGCAGTTGTTTCTAATTCAGGAATTTTATCAATGATAGTAATAAACACTCCTGCGATACCACGCATCATCAGAATCCCTAAAACACCACCCATGAATAATACCCATACTTCGTTACTTACGGCAAATGAAGCTAAGATACTATCTACAGAGAATGAGATATCCATTAACTCTACTGTTGCTACCGTTGCCCAGAATACACCAATATAACGAGCTAAGAAACCATCTTTTACATTTACTGCTTCATCCTCAGGATTATCGGCATCTTTTTTGTCGATATATCGTTCTTTAAAGAACTTAAACGATAACCAAAGTAAGTAAAGTGCTCCAAATACTTTTACAATCGTAAATTTGACTAAGTAAGTACCTAATCCAATTGCAATAAATCGGAAGATATAAGCTCCCCACAATCCGTACATTAAGGCCTTTTTACGTTGTTCTTCAGGTAAATGTCTTACCATAACGGCTAATACTAAAGCGTTATCCGCAGAAAGTAATCCTTCCAAAAGAACTAAACTACCAATTAAGCCCCAGGCTACAGGGTCACTTAATACTTCTTTCCACATATGTAAATCAAAGAAAGACGCATAAGTTGATAAGATATTTTGTAACATCAACAGTCACTCCTATTAAGTTTTCGTGTTTCGTATGAACATATCTTACAACTTTTATTAACTATAGTCAATATATAAATTTTAATGTATACTATATTTGATGAAACGAAAGTGATGAAGGAAGTGAAAAGAAGAATGAAACAAACATCGGAATTGTTAAATCGAGTATTAAAACATCCTATGTTAGAGGATAGAAAGATTCATTCTCAAACATTACATATGGAGATGAGTGAAGGGATTACTTTCAGTAAGGCTTCCATTCATAGAGATGAATTAATTGTTTTACCATGGAAGCCGTATACGAGTGAACAGAATCATATATATGGAGCATATATAGATGAATCAGAAGAATTAGATGAAATAGAAACGTATGCCAACATCATAATTCAGTCTTTTACAGAAGAAGGAAGTCATTACGAATTTTTCATACAAGGATGGGATGATTATCTATTTTTATTAGTTATAGAGCATAAGGGATGTGAAGTGTAGTATGGAACATTTCAAAGGTATAGAAGTATTTGTATTTGCAATCGGATTATTTGTAATCCCTATTATACTCACAACTTTTCTTTATTTTATTAAAAAGGAACATTTTAGATGTAGTTGGCGTCCAGGTCCAGATTATATTTCTCTGACTTACATATGGAGCCTTATGATTGTTAGTCTGGGTGCGATTATTGTATTAGGAACGATGGGTTACTCATTGATAACGGGAAAAGAATTATTTCAAGAGAGAATGAATGCTGTAATAGAAACGAAACGAGAAGTCATTGCAAACGCATTAAACGTTCAGGAAGACAAAATGCAGATGGACAACAATGAGGAAGGTACGCTAAAAGGAATAAAAATGTATCGAGTAAAAGTAAATAACGAAACATTGTCAGTGTTTCTAAAGTATGAAGATTACTTAAAGTATAAAGTCGTCAGGATTGATAAAATTCTAACTGAAAGTAATGATTCGTAAAAGCAAAATAAAAAGATGGAGGGATTTATAACGAATGAAAACAATAAATGAGAAAAAAATAATGTTGAAACGTAAAATGCAGGAGTATTTTAGAACAAAAGATAAGGAGAGTTTGCAAGAATTCCTTCAAGAGCATGATTATAGCAAGGTAGATAGAATGGCTATTTTTGAGGAGGTATCGAGAGAATACAGAAAAGTTACTGCTTATAGAATCATTCCGTTACCTATGAAGGATGTAACCGATAAGAAAACTCGTGAACAGTTAAATGAGTATATGAATGATTAGCTAAAATCAGAAGGGTTAACAAAAGAAGAAATGGATGAAATGCTGAAACAATATCCCAACGTATTAGAAGAGGAGTGATGACATATGAGTTTGACAGACGAACGATTTCAAAAAGCGAAAGAAGTGGTAAAAGATTTTTTCAATACAAACAATCAAGATAAATTAAAAGAATTTTTTATGGAAAATACATATTCGCTTGAAGAAATGCAACAAGTGGTACAGGAGGTTCAAAAGGAGCAAGGTAGGGCTTTTTCTTATCAAATGCTTGATGAGTTAATGCAAGAGGCTACAGATGAGTCCGAGATTGCATTTTTTAAAGAGGCTAAAAGTAAGTTTCTGGTAAACCATGAGACGACAGAAGAAGAGATATTAATGTTGTCGAAGAAATCTCCCAGAGAACCTACTGATTTATCAAATGTAACAATTATCAACAAAGCAACTCCCAAAAAAGAAAATAAGTTTAAAAAAATAATGACTTCAATTGGTATTTCTGTCTTGGTTATTATAGGATTTCTATGTACTATGTTTTGGCTCTATAATTTATCAAAAAATGAAATTAAGACTGCCCAAAAAAATGCGGATATTCGGCAGGACTTGGTTTCAAAGGAGCTTGGAATCTCTGTAGATGATTTTATGATGAATAAATCCACTCAACAAACAGGATTCATCGTAAAAACAAAGGATAATATCTATTTCGCTGATTTTAAACAAGAGAATACAGAAGACGCACCAGAGCTAATGGATTTGCGTCCTATAACGATGAGAGAAGCAGGGTATTTACAGGCTAAGGCTAACTAAACAGTTTTCATGAAGTTCTCAGATAGCATGAGAGCTTTTTTGTATACAAAAAAGTGATAGAGCAAGGTCGAACACCTAAAGCATTCTTATATAAGAGCTATATATCTAAAATTAAATATAGTCTGTTAGATAAGGGTGTGATAGTATGAAGAAAATCTTTGTTTTGTTAATTCCAATCGTGCTATTGGCAGGATGTATGACTCCACAACCGCCAAAAAAAGCAGAACATAAAGACATTTTTGCAGAGTTAAATAAGAAACCAGATTTTAAAAAAGATTCAAGAATGCAGATTTTAGAACAGAATGATGTTCCATTTGAAGAGAAAAGCAATTTGTCTGAAATAACAATTTTGCAGGATAAAAAAACATACTGTAAATATGTTTATACCTATACAAAATCATCAGGTTCAGCAGGGGTGACAATGAATTCACTATATAAAGCAGATGGAACCATTGATTGCGATAAGTAGTTTTATTCATAATCTGATAGGTAGTTTCATACTAATTTAAAAGACTTTAGTAAATTATTTTTTACAAAAGTCTTTTTTTGTTATATAATATAGTTAAATAAATTGTACTTGCTTAGGAAATTAGTGGAGGTTATTTTATGACGAATACAGATTTACGGGTAATAATAAGAAATAAGAATGGTGATAAAGAAATAGATGTTAATGAAATTCTTGTCGTATATACAGTTGCAAGTATAGCAGTGCATAAGGAATTAGAGGAAGAGTTAGCATCTTTATATAAAGAAAATCAACAGGATTGCATGATTGCATACAAAAACAGTCGCTTTTATGAAAATCCTTTATTTTCAACATATACAGCAATAGAAGAGAAAAAGATGAGAGAAGCTTTAGCTCTATATGCTTGGTATGAAGAGAAGGGTGAGGGGGATGCCTTTTTACGAAAGTTCATTAAGAAAGGATATAAGAGACTTAGTGATTATGTAGAAAGAAACCCAACCTTTAATATCAATCATTTTGTAGACTTTTACAGAGGAAGAAGTGATTCCTATTTATCTGAGTCTAAATTGTTATTAGTCATTTCTTGTGTAATGTACTTATATGAGAAGAAACAAATAAATTGGCGTAGTATTGAGATTCAAGAACACTTCAGGAATGTTGTTGTAAATATCAATTCTATAGCCGTAACTGATAAAGAAATGTTAGAAGGTAGAGCAAAAAACCAGATTCCTGCATTATCCAAGTTTCAAGAAGTGACAGGCTGTAAATTTGGAAAAGTTGAAAATATAGATGATATGATAGTGAAAATGGAGGATAAATTACTTAAAGAATTAAATAAAGAAAAACCAATAAAAAGAATGGCACCAAATGAACTGTTTAATGAATTGTATAAGAGAGGTATGTATAAATACATTAAACCTTTAAGTGGTGTATTGCGTTTGCAAAATTTAAATGATATGAATTTTTATGCTACAACTGAAATTACAAGAGAAGAATACATTGATATTTATCAAATGTTTTCCGCTTCAAAAGACAGGGGACGTTTGACCGATGAAGATTTTACTTTTTATTTAAGTGCATCGTTATTAATTTGTATGATGGCGAAACAATATAAAGAGCTAAGAGATGAATATCTAAATAAAGATGATTCTGCTTTGTATCAAGCCATTGAAAAAGAAAAGCTTG
>NZ_JAKUFQ010000103.1:0-17672 GCF_022663475.1 Bacillus cereus group sp. BfR-BA-01382 | reverse complement strand
GTTTGTACACGCGCTTGTCGTTTTTGTGCGGTTAAAACAGGCTTACCAACTGAGCTTGATTTACAAGAACCAGAACGCGTAGCAGATTCAGTAGTACAAATGGGCTTAAAGCACGTTGTTATAACAGCGGTTGCACGTGATGATTTAAAGGACGGCGGAGCAGCTGTTTTTGCTGAAACAGTACGAGCAGTACGTCGTAAAAACCCATTCACGTCTATCGAAGTATTACCATCTGATATGGCTGGGGTAGAAGAAAACTTAAAAATGTTAATGGATGCAAAACCAGATATTTTAAACCATAACATTGAAACAGTACGTCGATTATCTAACCGAGTTCGCGCTAGAGCAAAATATGACCGTTCATTAGAGTTTTTACGTCGAGCAAAAGAAATGCAGCCTGATATTCCAACTAAATCGAGCATTATGGTCGGCTTAGGTGAAACAAGAGAAGATTTAATTGAAGCAATGAATGACTTACGTGCAAACAATGTGGATATTTTAACTCTTGGACAATATCTACAACCATCTAAGAAGCATTTACCAGTTATTAAATATTATCCACCAGCAGAATTTGCAGAGCTTAAAGAAATTGCACTTAGCAAAGGATTTAGCCACTGTGAAGCTGGCCCACTTGTGCGTTCTTCTTACCATGCGGACGAGCAAGTACGTTCTGCAAAAGAAAAAACAGCAGAAGCTAAATAATGAAAAAAGAGAGCTAACGATTAGCTCTCTTTTTGTTTGTACTCTAAAACGGTATTTGGACATGTTAATAAAATCTTTTTTAATTCTTCTGTGGATAATTCAATTGTAAATTCAGGAACACCAGGTGTAATTAAAATTTTATCGTACGCATAAACGGAACTGTCCACAATAATTGTTACATCTTGTGAATAACCAAAAGGAGCTACACATCCTGGAGTACAGCCAGTTTCCATTCTTAGTTCATCAGGAGAACAGAGCGATAAGCGTTCTCCAGTTATTTCTTTCATCTCTCCTCGGTTAAGCCGAGTTCCTTCTAACGTAAAAAACACGTAAAAATTTCCAGATGTTGATTTTAAAAATAAGCTTTTACTTGGAGTACCTTGTAAGCCAAGTCTTTCACGTACAATCCGATCTGTCTCATAATCGAGTACCGGTTCGTGTTCGAACTTTTCATAAGAAACATTTGTTTTATGTAGTAAAGCAAGTACGTCTTCGTACATATGAAATAATACCCCTTTCTATTGTTAGAACAGTCTCTTCTCGTGGCGTCAACTGAATGTTTTTGAAAGGGATATTACTTGGACGATGCTTTCCATAAGCGTGTTATGATACATTGTTCGTCGATTGTAATTTCGTAAATATCAGGATTCGTTAAAGCTCTCCATTCATTAAAGCCAATCGTATGATCAAAATGCTTTAAAATGAGTGTAAGTAAATTGCCGTGTGTAACAAGTAGTGTTGTCGTATGGTTTAATTGTAAAACGTCTTGAATAAGCGATATGGCACGGTCTGTTGCTTGTTTTGTTGACTCTCCGCCTGAAAAGGCAATATCTATGTTCGTAAAAGTGGATTCTAGTTTTTGCATCCAATCATCCATTGGAAAGTTGCTCAATATGCGTTCAGTTAATCGTTCATCTTCTTGGATAGATAAGCTAGCTTGGAGCGCATAGGGCCGAATGGAATCGATAGCTCGGACAAATGGGCTTGAAATAATATGATCGATTTGTAGATGATTTTCTAAGAGGAATGTAGCAAGGTTATTTGCTTGATCTTTCCCATCGGTCGTTAATTCAGCATCACGTTTTTGCCCAGTTGCTGAACAATGTCGTATTACAATAATTTTCTTCATAATTCATCCCCATCTTTCAAGTTGACGCTATATACTTCGACAAATGTGGAAATAATTCCTTTTTATTGGAAACGGCATATGGATTTAAATATGTGGAAAAGTAATGTGGATAATAAAAAATTGAGGTGCAATGATGAAAAAAATGATATGTATCATATTCATTATTTGTTTTCTTACGCAATTGTCCACAACATATGCAGAATCCAACCAAAAACTAAATTATCCAAGCAATCGAAATAAGTCATTTGTGAGTGAGGATGTTTTTTATAAACAGTTAGATAAGAAAATCTATAAAGAATATAAAAATGCAGCATATAGTGTTCGGAAAAAAATCTTATTTAAAGAAGTGCCTGATGAAGAATTTTCTTTCCTAAAAAAAACAGCTGTCGGTTGTCGAAGTAGAGTGGTGCTTCAAGATTTTTTTGTTCACCCTGATCGCCAAGTTTATTTTTTCGCTTCTTTTACTCAAAATGAAGTAGAAGAGTTTCATAAGTACATCGTTATAGATGCAGAAACAAAGAGGGAGCTAAAGGAGGGTAAAAGTTATCATCATTGTGATAGTCCTTATAAAAAATAACCCACCAACCGGTGGGTTATTTTTTTACTCTGGTACACTCATTAATTTCTCTTTCATTTTGCGAATAAGAACGACAGCACCAATTGTACAGAGAAGTGTAATTCCTTCGGCAACAAAGATATTGATTGTCTTTGTTTGGTAAAGTGCCGCAAAGAAGTCTACAAATGCGTGGAATAGTATAGCGTATACTAGGAAGATATATTTCTTCTGTTTTACTGCGTATAAAACAAGCATTGTAAAGGCGATTTGAAGCACGAGTGCCATAATTCTTTCTATGCTACCAAGGAAGTATAAGTAGGCAGGTTGCTGAATTAACATGTCTTGTAAAATGCTGAGCTCGGGCTTTTGTTCAATCAGTCGAGAGAAGCTACCATCGTTAATAGAATTAGCAAAGATTAATGCTTGTAATGCAGAAAAACCGCCAATTAAAATAGATTCAATTCCGCCGTGACCAATTCCATAAGCGAAGCCATCTTTATATTCTAGATATTTTTTTAGTAAGAAGAAGAAGGCAACGAAGCGTCCTAATTCTTCAAAAATACCAGCAGTCAATCCGCCATAAATTGCGAAGGCAAACGGATTTTCTAAAAATGGAGCGATTGTTGGATTACCGCGCATAAATAGGTGGAATGGTGTTTCAAGAATTTGGGTAAATCCGATAAAGATAAGAACACCAATGCCGACCACTTTCCAATTAATATTATATTTTTTACGGAAATAAACGAGTACGATAATTGGGACCAGAATCGAGACAATGAGTTGAAAGATGATGCTGGCAATTACAGTATTTGAAACCATACTTTCACCGCTTTCTAATATATGTACATATCTATTATGCATGAAATACAGGAGAGATGAAACTTTTAGAAAGAAAATGAATTTACTTATTGACTCTAACGTTGCGTCATACTTTATCGTATGTACTAAGGGGGAGATACACATGACAATGAAGGTAAAAGAAGTAGCTGATTTAGTTGGAATTAGTGTGCGCACACTGCATCATTACGATGAAATTGGGTTGTTAACCCCAGACGAGACGACAGAGTCTGGATATCGTCTGTATTCCAATGAAAATCTAGAGACATTGCAGCAAATTTTGTTTTTTAAAGAGCTTGGCTTCCCTTTGAAGAAAATTAAAGAAATTATCATGTGTCCATCATTTGATCGCGAAGAGGCACTACAGCTTCATAAGAAAATGCTTATTGAAAAGCGTGCCAGATTAGATAAGGTGATTGCGACGATTGATAAAACAATTCAGCATACAAAAGGAGAGATTGAAATGACGAACAAAGAGAAATTTGAAGGATTCGATTTCAGCCATAACCCATATGAAGAAGAAGCACGTGAAAAATGGGGAGACGCAGCTGTAGATAAAGCGAACGAATATGCAAAAGGTATGTCAAAAGAGAACCAAGAAGAGTTTAATACTATTTATAGAAATTTAGCGGTACTGAGACACGGTGCACCAGATTCTAAAGAGGCGCAGGGAGCAATCAAAGTATGGTACGATTACTTGCAAAACTTTAGTCACTATTCATTAGACGCTTTTAAGGGACTCGGTCAAATGTATGTCGCTGATGAGCGCTTCACGAAAAATATCGATAAGTTTGGCGAGGGGTTAGCGCAGTTTATGTGTGATGCGATGGAAGTTTATGCGGATCGTAATAAAAAGTAAAACAGGTGGAGATTTTCTCCACCTGTTTTACTTTTTAATCATATCATTTAAAGTTTGATCCCCCGTATTGTTCAAATGAGGATTTTTACTCATTTCACGTTTTAACATATCGAGGCTTTGCGTATATTCTGTATCATTTAATGCGCCAGATTGAAGGCCTTGAATTTGGGAAATCAACTTTTGGTCTGTTGATACATATGCTTTATAATAGCGAGGGACGATGGACAAGGCAGCTCTATATACTTGATCCGCTACAAGTTTCGGATCCGTTGTGTTTGCACGGTATACAACGAACACTTCATCATCAGTAACGAGTGTAGCAGCGTTTGTAACGTCAGGAAGTTTGACTGTCATGCTTGTAATCATTTCAGCGACTTTCTCGCGATTAATGGCCCCTACTTGTTTGTTAGATACTTCATGCTTTTGTTTAGAAGAATAACCGACTCTTGTGAGTCTTGTATTTGTATTTTCCGTATGATACATGTCGTTTTTATTGGAAACAAGAACACGGCTTCCTTCTTCACGTTCCATTTCAGCTTTGTTCGCTGATTGGCACCCTGCAAATAAGGAAATAGTGAGAAGGGAAAGTAAAATTTGTTTTTTCACGATGTATCACCTCCTTCTCCATAGCATGCACTAATTTTCAATTTTTTGTATTTGAAATTGTTGGTTGGTATGCTTTGTGATACGATAAAAAGAAGAATGCTTAGAGAGGAAGTTAATGATGGAGCAAAAGCAAGAGCAAGAGATTCATGCTACGGTGAGCATTAATAATGTTCAGTACGAAGTAATTAAAAACTTTCGTGACGGTTTTAGTGAAGAAGCATTTAAAGAGCGCTATGCAGAAATTTTAAATAAATATGATTATATCGTTGGAGACTGGGGATATGAGCAACTTAGACTGCGAGGATTCTTTGATGATAGTAACCAACGTGCGACATATGATACGAAAATTAGTACGTTAACGGAGTATTTATACGAGTACTGTAACTTCGGTTGTGCACACTTCGTATTACGAAAAGTGAAGAAATAAAAAAATCCTCTTACAATTGTAAGAGGATTTTTTACATATTCTCGCTTATAAACAAATCGAGATATGATCGCCTTCAGAAAGTATTGTATTTGGCTTCATTTGTTGTCCGTTCAATTGAATATCCCCATTTTTAATTTTATCCACAATGAGTGTACGGCTCCAATCAGAAATATATGTGGATAAGGTCTTATCCATTCGGTGAGAACCAAAAATGAGGTCTAATACAATCGTGATTTCGGCTATGCCGTTTTCTTTATGTTGCATAATGGAAATAGTAGTACTTGTTTCCGTTTGATCTTGCTGGGTCATATCGATCGTTTCAACGTGATCAGTAAATGATTTATAAATACGCAGTTTTTGATTCCACGTATGATCTTTCGGACATTTATAAATAGCAAAGCGGTATATGTTTTTTCCATTGGCGTTATGCCTACGAATATTCGTATCAGTAAATAGGGTAGTACGTCCGCAATTTTTACAATATTTTTCGATTGTGTGTTGCTGATTTTCATATAAACTCCAAGAAAGTTGTACTTTCTGCATTTTCCTTCACCTCTTATAGTAGTGGCAAAGAAACGTAATACAGCTATTTGGATGTCTTGTAGTATGAAGACATGAGAAAAAGACAAAAATAAAAGGAGGTTCCCCAAAGAGGAACCTCCGTAAACATCATACTACAGATGCAATACGTTCCTTTGTAATGGGAATGGGCAGACTACTCCCTTGAAAAAGCGTGGTGCTTTTTTGAGAGTAATGCTATCCAATTGCTGGTCCATTACAAAGTAAATGTTGGCATACGTAGATAACGTCCTTTCTATCCAAATAGATTTATTCTTAATTATAACACAAAAAATTGAAAATTCGAAACTCTTATAACAGAAAAACACCAGCTAAAATAGCTGGTGCATACGATAAATTATATAAGTTCAAATAAAAATGAGCGTAACTCTTCTGCAATTTCTTCAGTCATAGAAAATGCGTGCTCTAAGTAGCCTGGTTCGTTTAAATCGTCAGCACCGATAATTGCAAATTTATTACTTTGCATATCAAGTACAATTGTTTTACCGTAATGACGATCGGAATATAAAAGCGCTAAATCATGACGCTCATTTTCTCCCATAAAGCTAACGAAACGAGTTTTTGTAGCGACAGTGTCGTCGTACAGAAAGAAACGTTCTTCCATACACATGGCTCCTTTATTAAATATCTAAGTTTAAGTGTGGTTTATGATCTAAATGGTGATGCGTTTTAATGAATCGTACTGTTCTTGTTTTGTAACGCATTACGATAGAGTATGTTTCAGCTAAATCTCCGCCAAGGAATTTAACACCGTCTAATAACTCACCAGCAGATACACCAGTTGCTGAGAAGATTGCATCATCACCAGATACTAAATCGTCTAACATAAGAAGTTGACGAGGATCTTCTAATCCCATTTCACGACAACGAGCTTCTTCTTCTTCGTTCATTGGAACTAAGCGAGCTTGCATTTCACCTTCAAGGCACTTTAATGCTGCTGCAGAAATAACACCTTCTGGAGCTCCGCCAATACCTACGAATAAGTCGATACCCGTTCCAGGTAGTGCTGTTGCGATTGACGCACCAACATCACCGTCACCAAATAATTTTACGCGTGCACCTTTTGCACGAACACGGTCAATAATATCTTGATGACGCTCACGTTCTTGAACGATAACTGTTAGATCACGAATCTTTTTATTGTTAGCTTCTGCTACAATTTCAATTGTTTTTTCAATTGGATCATCTAAGCTAATTTTACCAGCTGCTTTTGGACCAACCGCGATTTTTTCCATGTACATATCAGGAGCATGAAGAAGGTTCCCTTTGTCTGCGATTGCAATAACTGCCATTGCATTTGCAAGACCTTTTGCAACGATGTTTGTACCTTCTAATGGGTCAACGGCGATGTCTACTTCTGGACCGTTACCTGTTCCTAGTTCTTCACCAATATACAACATCGGTGCTTCATCAAGTTCTCCTTCACCGATTACAACTGTACCTGCCATGTTTACTGAATCAAACATATCACGCATTGCTGTAGTTGCTGCATCATCTGCTTCGTTCTTCTTTCCGCGGCCCATCCACTGTGCGGATGCTAATGCTGCTGCTTCTGTTACACGGACAATTTCTAGTGCGAGTTCACGTTCCAAGATTTCATTCCTCCAATTTCAAAAATCATACAAATATAACTATAACAAATAACGGAGAAAAGGTGAATTCGAAAAATTGTCGATTTTTTCAGAAGAAAGCGTTACAATTAAAATGTAAATGCTTTAATTTCCAGGTAGGTGACATTCATGTATTTTGTAGACAGAAAGAAAATAGAACAAATGCTAGTATGTTTAGAACGAGCAACAAGTACATTTCAAGAGAAAAAGATATATGAAACCGAGTTTGAATTTTACGCATTAGAGCGCATAGCCCATCTTATTATTGATACTGTATTAGATGTAGGAAATGCGATGATTGATGGATTTATTATGCGCGATCCAGGAAGCTATGAAGATATTATTGATATTTTAATGGATGAGCGAGTGATAAGTGAAGAAGATGGACAAGGGATGAAAGAAATTATCCTTCTTCGAAAAATGCTTACGCAAGATTATATTCAAATGAATCATGATGAATTATATAAGACGATTCAAAAACATATTGCAGTGGTAGAAAAATACCCAGCAAATATTCGCAGTTATTTAGAAAAGGAATTAGGACCTGTATCTGCATTTGTACCAGAATAATTATGCTTATAAGATCCCCAGAGAATGCCTTTTGGGGATCTTATATTGTATGTGAGAAAGAAAAGGGAGAAGGGTGAAGTATGGGGGAAGCACGTACTACGAAAGACGAGATTGTACAATTGTTGAAAGTAAAGGGAGAGCACACAGTAGCGGAACTAGCTGACGTTTTAGAGATTACAGAAATGGCAATCAGAAGACATTTAAGTAATCTTGAGAAAGATGGACTCATTTATTCTAAGATGGTAAGGCAACATGTCGGAAGACCAACTTATTTGTATGGATTAAGTGAAAAGGGAGAAGATACATTCCCGAAAGAGTATAAGCAATTTGCGATTGATATGCTAGAAGATTTAGCTCGGATGGGCGATGAAAAAATACTTCAATATGTTTTAAAAGAAAGAACGAAGCGTATGGAAGAACAGTTGCAAAAGCGAGTGAGTAATCAAAAGAATTTAGCATATAAAGTGCAAGAGATAGCAGCTATGCAAGAGAAAAATGGTTATATGGTTCAAATAAAGAGAGATGGAGAGAAATCTTTCGTAATTGAAAAACAAAACTGTCCGTTAAAAGAAATTGCAGAGAGATTCCCACAAGTATGTAAAGATGAAAAAGAGATGTATAAGCGTTTATTTACGAACGCAGATGTGAAAACGCTAGCAAACATGTGCGAGGGCGATTGTAGTTGTTCTTACCAAATAAAAGAGAAAAAATGAACGTTATGGGGCGCTTTAAGGTAAAGCGTTTTTTTCTTTTGGAAAAGCGGGTAATATAAGAGTGGTATGATAAGGTGAGAACGTTAGCATAAAAGGAGAGACATAATCGATGTATAAAGGTTACTTAATTGACTTAGACGGTACGATGTATCGCGGGGAAGAACAAATTGAAGAAGCAAGCGACTTCGTCAAAGCATTAGGAGAGCGCGGCATTCCATACTTATTCGTTACGAATAACTCAACTCGCAAACCAGAACAAGTGGCAGAAAAGCTTGTTCGTTTCGATATTCCAGCGAAAGCGGAGCAAGTATTCACAACGAGTATGGCGACTGCGAACTTCATTTATGAACGTAAACAAGATGCAACTGTATATATGATTGGTGAAGAAGGCTTACACGATGCACTTGTGGAAAAAGGATTTGAACTTGTGGATGAAAATCCTGATTTCGTTGTTGTTGGTTTAGATCGTGACATCACATATGAAAAATTAGCAAAAGCGTGTCTTGCTGTGCGTAACGGCGCGACGTTTATTTCTACAAATGGAGACATTGCCATTCCGACTGAGCGCGGATTGTTACCAGGTAACGGCTCATTAACATCAGTTGTAGCAGTATCAACAGGTGTGGATCCAATCTTTATCGGAAAACCAGAATCAATCATTATGGAACAAGCTTTAAAAGTTCTTGGCATAGAAAAAAATGAAGCATTAATGGTTGGGGATAACTATGATACAGACATTTTAGCAGGAATAAATGCTGGCATGCATACGCTTCTTGTCCACACTGGAGTCACAACTGTGGAGAAGTTAACAGAATATGAAGTACAACCAACGCAAGTTGTGCATAACTTGACGGAGTGGATTGAGAAGATGTAATGAAAAACAGGTAACCGAAGAGGTTACCTGCTTTTTTTATTAAAACGCACGATTCACAACATCTTTAACTTCTTCAAGATATTGTTTACGCACACCATCATCCACAGAAGGAACACTCGTATAGAATGTGTGCTCAATTGTTTCAATGCCTGTAAATTCAAAAATACCAACATCTGCTGTTTTCTTCATTGCGTCAAACATCCCGCCTGCTGTGTATGCCTCTTTCGTATTACCCATTGTAGATAATAACAATCCTTTTTTACCGCTTAATAACTTTTCAATGCCGTTTTCACCGTAAGCATAAGCGAATCCATGGCTAAATACACGGTCAACGTATCCTTTTAAAATAGCAGGAAGTCCGGCCCACCAAACTGGATAAATGAATGTAATGCTATCAGCCCAAGAGATATGCTCTTGCTCTTCTTTAATATCTTCTGGTGTGTTTCCTTGAGAAAATGAGATGAAATCGGAAGCGCTTAATACTGGATTGAAGTTTAATTCGTATAGATCGCGAACGCGTACTTCATGACCTTTTTCTTCTAATTCACTTTTTACCGTTTCTAAAATTGCATGGTTGAAGCTTTCTGGATTTGGGTGTGCATAAACGATTACATGTTTCATTGTTCTTCCTCCTATTTTGTGGATATGTGAATAGTTATTTGTATATATGTAACCATTATGGTTACTCCTTTTATGGAAGTCAAGTAATACATATGTATAAAAAGACGCTCAAAAATCGCCTTTTTATACCCCGCTCATACAAAGTACAAAGAAGACAAATAAAATAATGACAAGACCAATGCCGAAGTTAAATACGAGAGTGCTATCCATATATGTAGCCTCCTTGTTTGAAAGTAAAAAGCACTCTAGTTAAGAGTGCTTTTTTATTTTGAATCTACTTTATAACTTTTAGAAAGTGATTCATGCTTGTAATGATTTACATTATTTTATGTATTTATACTTTGAAATGAGTAAGTCCTTGTTGGATATAGAAAAAAAGACACTCTTTCGAGTGTCTTTTAAGATGA
Organism: Bacillus cereus group sp. BfR-BA-01382; assembly: GCF_022663475.1. Taxonomy (NCBI): domain Bacteria; kingdom Bacillati; phylum Bacillota; class Bacilli; order Caryophanales; family Bacillaceae; genus Bacillus; species Bacillus cereus group sp. BfR-BA-01382. The sequence goes on along the minus strand of NZ_JAKUFQ010000103.1, from coordinate 7,182 downwards.
CAAAATGTGCCAATTGCTTGAGGTTGATAAGACGCTAATTTCCGTGTTAGCGCCTTTTCTTTAATCAAGAAGTGTAGCAACAGCGATTCAAATAAATTGTACCATTTGTTTAATTGTGGTGCGTATGCAATTGTGCATATTTTAATCATGAGGTAGGTAATGAACTGTGAATAATTTGAAGTGATTTATTTACGATTTCTTCTGCGGCATATATGCCGATTGCGTCTGTTTTTAAAATATAGGATTGTAAGTTATCATGCATTGCTCCTAACTCACCATGAAGTGGTGCGAAGGCATGGTTCGCCTTTTCAAACATGCATAAATCAAGTAAAGAATCCCCAGCTGTAATAATCGTATCTATTTGCAAAATTTCTTTTATATATTGCACGGCATCCCATTTGTTAATTGGTTTTGGTACAAAGTATAGCTTCCTACCTTGAAGTGAATAATTCCAGCCTTGTTTGTCTAACCAGGAAGTGAAGGATGATAATTCATCATAAGGAATGTTCTCCCGCTTAATGATGCAATAATGGAATAGATCATCGGCTGTTTTTTGTGATATAACCCAATCTTTATGAGCAATTTGTCCAAATTCCTTTAGTATGTCGTTTCTCTCTATACATTCAACCGATAGTCTTTCTTTTACTGTCCTGTTCCAAGTACCATCTTGTTTACCGTTATGAAGGATATTACCGCCGTTACTTGTAATGGCGTATTCGGGAATGATTTCGTTTTGGAATAAAGTAATACGCTGAAACTGCTCAATAGTTCTTGTTGTAACTGGGATGAAATGTGAGTGCAGTTGTAATTTTTTTAGTAGTGAAATGGTTTTATGTGATATGAAAGAAATTTCTTTCCCATCTAAAGTTTCAATGAGTTGAATTGATTCATCTTCTATAGGGGCACGAAACGATTTCCGGGAATAAATAAGCGTTTGATCAAGATCACTGGCGAAAATCATAACGTTTCCCTCCTAAGAGGCTTAATGAGCCCGCAACATGAATAAGTCATATTCTCATAGATTTCAATAGGGACATTCTTTTCTTTAGCGAGAAGTAAAATATGCTTTAAATCGGGATTGTTTTGCTTACATATTAAAATTTTCCACGGTATTCTCCGGAGTAATACGCGAGTTGTTTCGCCGACTCCTGGTTTGATTAAGTTAATATCGTCAATTTCAAAGTGACTTTGGATAGACTGTATATCTTTTAATCCTTGCCAAGAGGGATCAGTGTAAGTTGAAGTAATATAACGTAATTGATTATCTATATGAGAATGAACAGAAGGGAATAAATCTGTCACCTCATCAACGAAGAAATTTGATAAGTCTTCTTGTTCTAGCTCTTTATAATATTTAACACCATGAAAATCATTTGGACCAATATAGGTATCATTTAGTACAGTGCGGCTAATGAGTCCAGAGACGGTTGCATTTAAGCAAGCGCTAGGAATAAGAAAATCTTCACGTGTACCGTAAATTGAAGTACAGTAACCGGGATCAGCAAGCACAGCCATACAATGAGAAATGTGTGTATTATTTCGTTCGTTAAATGTGTGTACTGCATATTCTAATTCTTTTTTTATTGCACCTTTCCCAGTCCATCCATCAATGAATTGAATTGTTTCTTTAGGGTGATGTTCCAAAATATAATGGAGTGCATTTTCATCAATACCGCGTCCGCGAACAATAGAAATACAATAGTGAGGTACATCAAGGTTGTATTGATAGCGTATGTAGCGTTTTATAAGAATGCCAATAGGTGTACCAGCACGAGCTAATGAAACGAGGACAAGGTTAGTTCCTTTAGTCTGTATAATTTGTTCGGCGACAACTCCAACAGCGATGGCTAGTTTGTGTTTGTATTGTTGCAGAGAAGAAAAGAATAAATCCATATACGCTTTAGATGGTTTATATTCCATTGGTAACATTTCAGAATAATGTGTGCCAGCTTGAATTGCTTGTTCTCTAGTTTCTGTGGAACTTTCTTTCATTAAATCACTAATATCTTTTAATAGAAAAATAGCATCATTTGGATCATAACTACTAATGTGAGAATTTACTTTTACCATAATTATCAACCTTCCTTTTCTATGCTATTTGAAAATGAGACGATATGAATAAAAGGAATAACTGTTTGTAACTGCTGTAGAAGAGGAGATAGGGCTTCTTCTCCTAAATCACGTTCAATAAAAACAAATACTTCATCGTAATCATGAGGTGAAATATTATAAAAGTAATTTGTAATAGTAGAATCTTCAGGACTTGGATATGAGAAATGATTATGAATGGCGTAGTTCACATCATTTGAAACAGGATGGATAGGGCTTCTTGTTGTAGATTGATATAAAATATTATCACCCATTTCAGCAGCAATTTTCATTGGGATATACATAAATTCACCCGTTCCGAGGCAGAGTGTTCGTTTTCCAATTCTTTCTCTTTTTAAAGTTTTTCCTGCTTCTTGAGCGAAAGAATGAATGTGCTGTTGTTCATATGCTGAAATGCCAAATCGCCCAGTATATTTTATATAATTTGATGTATAGGGTAATTTTGGGCAGGTAAGGGTATGTTTTTTGAAATCAGGTTTTGTTTCTTCAATTTGAATATCTGTTTTGGCAATATTCAATGGTTGGCCAGTTGTATGAATACTGCCTTCTAATAAAGAAATAACATGAATCTTAATTTGAAGTTCGTCTTCTAATTGTTTAAATTGTCTTCTATTAGTATGAGAACGCCAGTCTAATAAAGAAGCAATAATATATTCTTCTCGTGGGAATTTATTTTGAATCGATCTAATAATATTTAATGCTGTTTTTCCTGTTGTCATCTCATCATCTACGAGAACAATAGGATTGCTGTTTTGAAAAAAGCTTTCATCCACATAACAACGGTGCGATGTTGCATGAGAATGTTCTTCCTCAAATGTAATGACAGATTCTAGGTGGGGTATCGATTCCCTAGTTGTATGTACATACTTTGCATTTTGAAAGCATTGAAACATAGAATGACCAAGTGCTGTCGCTGTCTCAGCGAATCCGATGAACAAAACTTCTTCTTGCAGAGGATATTGATAACGAAATACTTCCTCTGGGATTTCATGAATTTCTAATGAAATGAGATTTAAAATTTCTTTTTGAAATGGATGAGAAGTATTATGTAGCATTTCCATATATCTTGCAGCGAGAGCAAATCCACTTGATAGAGAGACTGCAGGTTTAATAGGAAGATGCTTTCCAAGGATTGTACTCACAAATAAAAAACTACGTTTCTTATTTATTCTAGCAGCCATTTGAAAAAGATTGTCTAGCGCTAAGTTATATGGATTATCACGTACTTCTACATGAACTTGTATATTATTTAAAACGTTATACGTGTTGCTTTGCGTTTGTAATAAGGAGATCGGTGAATTGTTTGTTTTCATGTAGCACCCCATAAATATTAGATTTTAAAATGGTTTTGCGAGCCCAGCCATAATGCGGCTTTACTTCATTCATTTTGTTAGAAAAACTGCTTTTTAGCACTCCATTATACGTATCTGCATTTTGTAAAATTGACCTCGCATCTAAATAATCTTCCATTGTGACAATGTGCATTGCCTGTACAACTTTAATATGAGATGGGTGAATAACTGTCTTTCCGATTAAGCCATTTGCATGGTCAAGTGATACCTCTTGAATGAGCCCTTCTTCATGATCATTAGAAAAATATTCCCATACACATCCTGAAATAATATATTCATTTGTTGCCCTTGAGAAAACGTTAATAATGTCTGAAATACAATCACGGACAACAGTAATATGATAGATAGGTGTGTATTTATTGCGCCGAATACTAAATATACTTGAAAAATCAGTAGCACCAATACGTACATTTAAGATGTAATCGTGATAAGAATCTAGTAAATCTTTTATTTGTAATAATGATTCTGCCCGTGTTTCCTTATACATAATTTCTGGTGATTCTAAAATCGGCATGCCATATAGCGATAATGAGTATAACTCGTTTATACATGCAAGCTGATCGATATAAGTCTTTCCGTTAATCGGTTTGAATTTTGGAAAGACAAAACCACATAAACAATGAACAGCACTACCTAATTCAGTAACAATTGTCTTCATTTGACTTGGCTGTCGAACTCTAATAAAAAGAAGTGGGATGTCTGCTTGATTTAGTATGTTGGCACTGACTAAGTTGGCTATTTGCTGTATTTGAACGACGATGTTTTGCTCTGCAAGTTTTACTTCTTCATCGCTGATAGCGTCCTCTAGACAAAGAATAATTGAGGTAGCATCCACATGTTTCTTTCTAATTATATCTTCCGCAATCGTTTCTTTCGTGCCAGGAGTATATAGTGTAGCGCCTAGTGCGTAAGCTAGTTGTTCTTTTCCTATATTTTTTGAAAAACTAAGAGGTTCTTTATAGAAAAAATTTTGCCGTTCTTCTGAGGAGAGATAAGAAAAGTAATTCAAATTGTCACCACCTTATTTGTAATGATTCTGTTTAATCGTAACATAATAAGAAAAATCTTCCATAAAATGAAGCGAGAAATTAAAAAAATATATTGAGAAAGATGAATTATAAGATGAATATCGAATATTGTTAATAGAAATATAATAGGGGGAAAGAGAAAGTGGATATACATAAGTTAACAGAGGAAGAAGCAAATGAGATAAATACGTGGGCGTACGAGGAACCATATAATTTATATAGTTTTTCAGGCGAGAAAGAAGTAATAAGAGAATTATTAGATGGAACTTATTATGGCTGTTGTAACGATCAAGAAGAGTTCATCGGCTATTTTTGTTTTGGAGAAAATGCACAAGTACCAGGTGGAAGAGATGCTAATTTATATGGTGGAGAAGATGTGATTGATATCGGAATTGGCATGAAGCCAGATTTAACAGGGAAGGGAATGGGAGAAATGTTTTTTCAAGCTGGAATAGCGTTTGCTGCTAAGGAATTTAATTCGAAGATGTTTCGATTAAGTGTAGCAACATTTAATACAAGAGCGATTACGTTATATAAAAATATCGGATTTAAGCAAGGGTCTATTTTTTTGAGTCGTGGAAGAGAATTTATGCTTATGGAATACGAAAGACCGTCAGCATGAAACTGACGGTCTAGAAAACATTATTATTCCGAGTGATCAGCTCGGTGCGCTAAACGGCTTGAGGCAGCGGCAGCAATTCCGCCAACGATATCGTCAAGGAACGTGTGCACTTTTCCAGTTGATTTATCATTTAAGTATTCTAAAATACCAGGTTTTAATTTATCGATATATCCAAAGTTCGTGAAACCGATAGATCCGTATACATTCACGATAGAAAGTGCGATAACTTCATCAATTCCGTATAAGCCTTCATCACGTTTTACGATATCTTGTAACGGCTCACTTAGCATTCCTTTTTCAGCAAGAACATCGAGTTCGATACCTGTAATCAGTGCGTTTTGTACTTCACGTTTTGATAGTACACGTTCTACATTATAACGGCATTCTGACATCTCTAAATTTGGATGATATTTTTTTTGAAGAAAATGAACAAGTTCAGCAATATCGTCAATTGTTACACCGCGTTCTTGTAATAGTTGTAATGCTCTTTCTTGTAGTTGATTTGATTCTTTCATGTTTATCACCTTTTTTTCTTTTTAGTATTTGTATACGTTTCGTTGCTTTATCATGTGCATAGGAATGAAAGGCGAGCACAAGCTCATATATATAAAGAAAAACCATAGGTGGCGACTGCGATGATTCAGCATATTTATGAGCATTATCACATGCATGTTAAAGAATTAATCCCCCTTGGCCCCTATAAAAGCTTTTGGATTCGCAACAAAATTTATGTACTTGTTCCAATTGGAGAAATGGAGGAAGAAGTACTTGTAGAGATGAAAAAGCTCAGTGATTATATGAACCAGCAAGGGGATATAACTGTAGCGACTTTCGTTCCGACTATACACGGCTACTATGTAAGTGAGATAGAAGAACAAAATTACTGCTTATTAAAAGGTATGCGCACGTTAGAACGACATGCTATGTCATTAGGAAGTGAGCTTTCTATATTCCATAAACGAGGTGCATTCTTTCCAGAAGAAATTGAGCAATTAAGCCGTATTGGTGAATGGAAAGCGTTATGGGAAAAAAGGCTCGACCAATTAGAAAAGTTTTGGCAATCACAAGTGATGAACCACCCTTCAGATGTATTCGATCAATTGTTTATTGAATCCTTCCCGTATTACTTAGGAGTTGCAGAAAATGCAATTCAATATGTTGTCGATACAGAAATGGATGATACGCCGCAACTAACGGATGCAGCAACAATTTGCCAAGAACGATTCACACCTTTATTATGGCATCAAACGAAGCGGCTCAAACTTCCTTTTGATTGGGTGTATGATCACCCAACTCGAGATATGGCAGAATTAATTCGCTATATGATGATAGAAAAAAAGAAAGACTGGGAGCAAACAATAATTCAATTTGTTACAGATTATGAACGTAATTATTCGCTATCCTCATTTGGCTGGCGCTTATTATTTGCAAGGCTCTTGTTCCCGCTGCACTATTTTGAAACGGTCGAACGATATTACCAAACTGGAAACGAAGAACAAAAAAGCATATATAGAGATCGCTTAGAAGCCATTTTACACGATGTGAACCGCTCAGAGCAATTTATGAAGCATTTTTATGGCTCACTTCGTTTACCAGTAGATAAGCTTGGGATTAGAAAATTAGATTGGCTATCTTAAACGTATAAAAAAGAGACCGCTGGAGGTCTCTTTTTTATACCACAATTTTATGTAATACATTATGCCCCTACCTGTTGATCTGTACATATATTTAAAACGAATTGATGTTTTTCGAGTTTTTCATTTACTTTACCCAATAATTCTTGCTGGATTTCTTTAAATAAAAATTGATAGCTTGTATTCCATGTTGGTATAACGGATGAAAGGCCTAATAAATACTCTTTTTTCTTTTCTAGTTCTTGAATTGTTAAAAAAGTGTTCCCCATTTTTGGCATGTGTCATCCCCCTATGTTTTCTTACTGTATATGTGTGAACGATTCACTATATAGTATTAATTATCGCATTTTTTGAGAAGGATTTCCAATTTTGTTTTATGATGTTAACGGATAAATGTGATTTGAATAAAAAAAGAGACCAAATTTGGTCTCCTTTTA
>NZ_JAKUFQ010000102.1:0-18327 GCF_022663475.1 Bacillus cereus group sp. BfR-BA-01382 | reverse complement strand
AGCTCATTCACTCTCTGATTCGTCGTAACAATTAAATCATTTACAGGTCCATGATTCCATGCAGAGGTTTGAACTGAAGTGAAAGAAAGATCTTTTCCATTAACCACTATTCTTGATACGCTTTGAGTTATGTCCACAATAATCCCCTCCAACATTACAAAAATCGGACCTTTTTTAGTTCATATTATTATAAATATTCTTAACTGCAATAAATGTTTAAGGCAAATCCCTAATAAAATTTTTTTATTAATATCCCTTAATTCCCATTACAATCATATAATTTCTAACCTTATTCAATTTTTGTAATTAAAATAAAAAGGCATCTTAATTAGATGCCTTTTACTTATCTTTTAATACAATTCTACTGTTAAAATAGCGATGCCGCATCTGATACAAGCGATAGAATCCTTAAGTTTATGAAACATACAAGAAACATCTTTATCTTCCCATGATAGAGAATTATTCAAGCTTAGGTTATTTATTGCAGTAAATAATCTAGAATTCAATTATTTGTTTTTTCTTTCTTGTTTTCTTTTTAAATAGGCGAAACTTTCTAATAATAAAAACAGATGATTTAATGTAAATGGTAACCCTGCAATTCAGAAGTTTGACACAATCCTGGAAAAAGCTTATAAAGAAAAGTGAGGTTCCGTTATTTTCACACTTAGAAGTGCAGTCATGTTATATACAAGTTAAAATACAGTTTTATAAGTGTGAACGAACTACAAAACTAAAAAACAAATAATAAGTTTGCAACATGTTTGCAAATACGAATTTTGCATATAAATTCGTGTAATATTGAAAGGAGTTTTACTTATGAAAGAAATTAAAACAGAACAAGAATTCAAAGACATCATCGCAAGCGAGGAGCCAGTAGTTGTTAAGTTCTTTACTACATGGTGCCCAGATTGCGTACGTATGGACAACTTTATCGGAGATGTAATGGAAGAGTTCAATAAATTTGAATGGTATTCTATTAATAAAGATGAGTTTCCAAGTATCGCTGAAGAGTATCAAGTAATGGGTATTCCAAGTTTACTTGTATACCAAAATGGTGAGAAGCTAGGCCACTTACATAGTGCTAATGCAAAAACTGAAGAGCAAGTTACTGAGTTTTTAGAAGCATACTAAAATAAAAGCCCTCTGGAAAATATTTTTCAGAGGGCTTTCATCTGTTTTCACAATTATCTTTTGATGTTTTTCATCGTTTAATGAATTACACCCTGTCATTATAAGAATAGTACATAGTAAGAAAAGTATTCGCTTCTTCATCCATCTACCCTCCTATCTCTTTAGTAAATAAACTCTAATTAGGTTCACACCCTGACTTTGTACTTTTCAACATATTTTTCCTTCACGAAACTTTGTTATCCCCTTCTTAAAAAGCTATAAAACGTCAACAATGTTTGTATAGACCCACACGACTTTCGTTTGATACTCTATTTATAGAAAGAAATTCCTTTAAAGAAAGGTGAGTGATTAAAATGGATACTCTTTCTCATAAAGAAGCTGATAAAGGTGCTATTGTCAGCATTATGGCCTACATATTTTTATCCTCTATGAAAATCATCATCAGTTATATTACCCTCTCTAGCGCATTACGTGCTGACGGTTTAAATAACTTAACGGATATCGGTGCTTCTTTAGCGATATTAATTGGTCTAAAAATATCTCGTAAACCTCGTGACCCAGATCATCCGTATGGGCATTCACGGGCCGAACAAATCGCATCACTTGTTGCGTCCTTCATTATGGCAACAGTCGGATTAGAAGTTGTTATTAGTGCCATTCAATCTTTCTTAAATCCGAAACAAGCAGCACCTAATGTACTCGCTGCATGGGTTGCTTTATTTTCTGCTGTCGTTATGTACTGCGTGTATTTGTATACGAAAAAAATTGCAGCACGAACAAAAAGTAAATCACTAGAAGCTGCTGCAAAAGATAATTTATCAGATGCACTCGTAAGTATCGGTACTGTAGTAGGTATTGTCGGTTCTCAGTTCCAAATGCCTATTTTAGACCCTATTGCCGCTTTAATTGTTGGTCTTATTATTTGTAAAACTGCATGGGAGATTTTCGTAGAATCTTCTCATATGCTAACAGATGGAATTGATCCTGATAAAATGGAGGAATACGCTGATGCTATTGAGCATATTGGCGGTGTGGAAAACATTGTAGATATTCGAGCACGTATGTACGGGAATCAAACGTACGTTGATATTACAATTGAAGTAGATGCTCGTATGGATGTTGGAGAAAGTCACTGTATTACCGACAACATCGAAGCTATGCTTCGCAAAAAGTTTGGAATTTACCATGCACACATTCATGTTGAGCCAATGAAAAAAGAACCTATTATGACATAGGTTCTTTTTTTATGAACGTTTTATGGAATATAACACATAAAACGAGCCAGCTACCGCCAGCTGCCCATCCTGCTAATATGTCAGATGGATAGTGCACGCCAAGATATATTCGGCTAACTGAAATAGATAATACAACAAAGCTTGCTATAAGAATAATTAGCAATTTTTTATGCAACGAAATACGATCTTCAGTAATTGTGACGTATGCAATAAATCCTAAAAAAGCCGTAGCATTCATCGTATGACCGCTCGGAAAACTATATCCAGTTGCAGTAACAAGCTGCGTAACATCAGGTCTTGCTCGTTCGTACCATAGTTTAAGCAGACTGTTTAAATAACGAGATCCGTAGTAATTAATTGTTAGAAGCAATGCACTAAGCAACTTTTTTCTAACGAGAAAATACATTACAAGAATAATGAGTAATGGGAAAAATATCCTTTTGGAACCGATAAAAGACACCCAAGTAAAATAGGTCGTCAAATAATCGTTTCGAAAGCTTTGAATAAAATGTGCGACTATATTGTCAAAATTCTCAATACAAGCGGTATGATACGAAAGTGATAATACGACAAAACAAATGAGTAACGTAAAACTTAGCAAGTATAAATGTCGATATCGTTTCACATACATAACCTCACTATGCAAAAAAATGGAGCGGTTGTTTTAGTTTTCCTCTCCATTCCTTTTTTATGCATAGTTTATTAAAAAATATAATTATTAATTTTTTGCTTCATCTCAGGGATATCTTCTCTTGTTACGGTAAAACGAATCACCTTCTCATCAAGATCAAGCGCCTCAGCGAATAATCCAGCTAAACCACGAGATTTTCTATCTACTTCCATAATAATTTCTAGTCGATCGTATGCACGTGGCAAGATTAATAATTCTAATTCATCTAATTTCCCATAATACTCTCCAGAAACTGGAATAAACTCAAATTCTTGTGCGAATGGAACTTGCTTACGTAATCGATGCGGTAATTCTTCACATTCTATATGACGTGCTTTAAACCCTAATTCATTTACACTATCTAAAACACTACTTAATAATGCATTGGGTAACACTTGAACGTAGTCGCGGTCACTTGGGTCTATACTATGTTTAATATCAAGACCTGTATGAATCCAAACCGTTTTCATATCAAGTGTAAGTGGTGCTTCAATTGGCATTGGAAAAGAAAATGGAATTTCAACTTTTTCATTCGGTTCTATAGAAAATGGTTCTGTTAAGCGTACTCGCTCTAAATCATACGTTGCTGTTACTTTTTTATCATCCACTTCTCGTACATACGACGTCGATAATGTTAAGTAAATGCTTTCAATTTGCTGGCTAACTGAACCTCCAGTTATATGAACATTTCCAACTATTTTTTCCCCAACAATATACTCATCTTTTTCAAGAACAGTATCTACCTTTGCACTCCCAATACCAACGCTTGCTAAAAACTTTTGAAACATGGAGTCTCCATCCTTTCTAAAGCAGAAGCTACATCTTGTTTTAAATCTTGTACATTCTCATAGTACGGCGTTTTTATTTGTAACATTCGCATAAGCATTTCGCGATTATAATTTTCCAAAGTTAATTCTTCGTACCATGGTTTTTCCTGTTTTTCATTAGATTCATATCCTGCATATAATAAAAATAACGAGAAATGACCGAGTGCATAAAAGTCGCTACGAAAGTGGACTTCTCGCATCAAAGCTTGTTCACCTTCGTAAGTTGTAGCTCTCTCATCACCCTCACCTTTCCATTTAGCCAATCCAAAATCAATAATACTAATTTGATTTTCTTTCATTAATATGTTTGGAATGCGTAAATCTCGGTGAATAATGCCTTCACTATGAAACACCGATACAATTTCTAATATTTCATATAAAATCTCAAAAACCTCACGTTCTGTATATACATACCCATCTATGAAAATATAATCTTCAAAATTTTTACCAGGCATGTACTCCATCACAAAGAAGCTCTTTTTCTCCCATATGAAATGATCATACAGACTAGGAATTGCATGATGATTTAATGTTTGTAAAATCATTTTCTCTTGTTCAAATGATTTTCTACCAGACTCATATCTTTGTTTACTTTGTCTTAATTGTTTTAAGACTTTATATCTATTTACTTGTAAATCATTAACGACATATGTGACCCCATAACTGCCCATTCCAATTACTGATTCAATTTTATAACGTTCTGCAACAATTGTATTTTTCCGCAGTGGTCTATCAAATAATGCTAGTACACGACGCCATTTCATCAGCTACTTGAAAAGAAGCTACGGCTTTTACGTTTTCTTTTATAATGTTGATGTCCATAACCAGATGAACGTCGTTTATAATCGCTACTTGAATACGAGCGCCCTCTACGACGGTAATCACTACTTGAATACGAACGATATTTTTTCTTTCCTAATAAAGAATCAATAATTTTTTTGAACATCCCTTCACCTCTTGAGTAAAATTTCATTTTAATTATACCAATAATTATTGACTATATTTGTGACAGGTTTGTAAAGAGTAAAAAAACGACGAGTTATGCCCGTCGTTACTTTCATTCATCCTCTTCATCAAAAACTTCATCAATCATGCATTTCTCTAATAAATACTCAAATGTAATATCTGCGAGATCTTCAATTTCTTCTCGTTTCGGGACGTACCCTCTTTCAATTAGTTGCTCATAAAAAAACTCCGCAATCTCTTCCGTATCAATCACGACTTCAATTTCCTTCATGAGCATCACTCCTTTATTTCTGTTTTATGAAAAAATCTCAAAATTATGTATATGAGATTAGAAAAATAGATTTTATTTTTTTATAGGTCATAAGCTTTGGACGAGATGCATACGATTGTAGTACAAGCTATTCAAAGGGGGAAATAATAATGGAAAATCAATATGAAGTAGGACAAACAAAAGAAGAGTTCATGCATGAAGATCAATGGGCAGACTCTCTTATAAAGTGGCTTTTTATTTTTTTAATAATTGTAGGCATACCTTATACTGCATATGTTGTTGTTCAATTTATTCTCTCTTTCTAGTTAACTATTTTTTCTCTGTCAATTTAACTAAATAATTATGAACAACATCCATTACAATTTTATATTCTTCATCTTTAAATGTATCGAACAATAATTGATAATCGTTATAAATATCAAGTAATCCATCAATGATTTCTTGACGATTCGTCTTAACACTCACTTTTTTCGAGTTGTTAATTGACTTTAACTTACCTAAATCTAATTTATTCATACCTGCTTTATCTTGTTTCAGTTTCTTCAAAATTGCATTTGCCGTTTGAGCATTGGCAAGTAACGTTAAATCTGACTCATCCGCTTCTAACCATTCACCATCCGTAATCCGTGACAATTCATAAATTGTATCTTCCCATGCGTCATTCTTATATCTCCATACTTCTGTACGAAAACCAACAATACGGAAAACATCTTTATCATATCCAGTTACTTGCACAAGATCACCAAACGTGAAATTATAATTTAATTCAATCCACTCCGTATCGCCCTTCTTCATATCTTGCTCTGTAACGTGCTGCAGCGTTTGCTCTACGTAAAATCCATCGTGATTATTGACTTCGTATACATAAACTCCATCTAAAACCTTCATATTTGTGATTTTCCCAACGGTTCCATATAGCGTAATCACGACTATGTCCCCTACGTTATATTTAGGTTGTTTTTTTCTTGCCATCTCTATCTCTCCTTTTTTTGACGTCGTGATTTTGATAACAGTATATGCAACCTACATAAAAACGCTTATCACAGAAGCTTATATTCATAAATTTTTTCAATAAAAATTATAATCTTATAAAATTTACGTTACACTCAAAAGAAAAGCTAGTAACTAGACTAGCTTCAAATCAATAAAAAAACATACAGAATACTTCACTTTAAATAAAGTAATGTATTCTGTATGTTTTCAAATAGTTTTTATCTATCTTGTATGTATAAATCCCAGGCTTCATCAAATATAGACATACTTTCTAGCATTCCGCTCAACTCTAAGTATGAACTAATTTCATCATAGTCTTCAGATTGCTTCGGAAAACTTAAATCATCATACATCGCCTCTGCTAAATCTGAAATTTCATTTCTAAATAAAGCTGCACGATGCTTCATCATATAATGGTAAAATGTCTTTTTCAAAAATATTCCCTACCTTTCTAACTTGGGTACATTATACAAGGCAAAAAAGAAAAAAACCAGCATAAAAGCTGGTTAAAAGTCGAAGTAATTTCTTTTTAATAGACGTGGTCTTCCCATTAATTCTTCATATGTTAGTTGTTTTGGTAAATCTTTCGTATAAATTAAAAATAACTGATCTTCAATTTCTTTTACTGTATGGTCTGATTGATAGTCCATCCCGCACGAGGAACAAGAAATACATGGTGTCTTTTGGATTTCAATGGCTTTCGTACCATCTGGTAATTCCCAATATACAGTATTCAAGCTTTCTTTCGCTTCTGTACTGTCACACCACATACAATTCATACTGCATCACCCTCAGTTTTTTTGTCGTTTTCTTCTAATTTAGCCATTTGTGCTTGATATTTTTTATCTTTTAATTGATCACGCTTATCACGTTTATCTTTTAAAGATGCATGAGTATCATTATCTTCGTAGTCTTTACGACGGTTCATACGCTGTAAGTCGTCTGGAACGAGGTTAAATTTCTTATCGCTCATAAGACCTGCGATACCAACATCTGAACGTTTTTCTTCGTAGTTCGGATAAATCTCTTTAAAGTATCCTTCCGCTCTTCCTGGAATATAGCTCTCTGGCTCTGGATACGTCGTAATAACACCTTCAAAGTTACGAAGTACAACTTTATCTGCACTTTGTGAGATTAAATAGTTTGGTTGAAGTGCAATTTTACCGCCTCCACCTGGCGCATCAACAACGAATGTCGGAACAGCATAACCAGATGTGTGTCCACGTAAACCTTCAATAATTTCAAGACCTTTAGATACTGGTGCACGGAAGTGACCGATACCTTCAGATAAATCACATTGATAAATGTAATATGGACGTACACGGATTTTTACTAAGTCATGCATAAGTTTTTTCATAATTGGAACGCTGTCGTTAATACCAGCTAAAATTACTGCTTGGTTTCCGACTGGAACACCAGCATTCGCTAACATTTCACATGCCTTTTTCGATTCTTCAGTAATTTCAATAGATGTATTGAAATGTGTATTTAACCATACTGGATGGTATTTTTTAATAATGTTACATAAATTTTCTGTAATACGTTGTGGGAATACTACTGGTGCTCTCGTTCCGATACGAATAATCTCAACATGCGGAATCTCTCGTAAATTTTTTAATACATATTCTAAAATTTTATCGTTAATTAGAAGTCCATCACCACCGGAGATTAATACATCTCGTACTTGTGGTGTTTCACTAATATAAGCAATCGCATCATCTAATTGTTTCTTCGGTACACCCATTCCAATTTGTCCACTAAAACGACGGCGTGTACAGTAACGACAATACATAGAACATTGATTTGTTACTAAGAATAGTACACGGTCCGGATAACGATGTGTTAGCCCTGGAACTGGTGAATCTTCATCTTCGTGAAGCGGATCTTCTAAATCATATTTTGTTTTATATAACTCTTCCGAAATCGGTACTGATTGCATCCGAATCGGACAGCGTGGATCATCAGGATTCATTAGCCAAGCATAGTACGGTGTAATGTTTAACGGGATCGTTTTCGTTGAAATTTTAACGCCCTCTTCTTCTTCAGGTGTTAAGTTAATTACTTTTCTTAAGTCATCTAACGTTTTGATCGTATTCGTTAATTGCCAAACCCAATCATTCCATTGCTCTTCAGTAACATCTTTCCATAATTCGATATCCTTCCAGTGACGATTTGGTTTGTATACATCATGTAACATTGCTATTCCCCCTTTTTATACGCTCATCCTTTATATAAGCAATAGTTATGCCAACTTTACATTGTTGATAAGTAAATGTGCGGAGAACCCTATTACATAAGCGAAAAAATATTTTTAAGCGTTGTATGAAATCAATACTTAACATTATATTCATTACTTTTTATATATGTAAACGCTCTTTTATTCGTGCAAACACACAAAAACCGCCGATTATTCGGCGGTTTTGTCGTACTTGCTCAGTTTATATTGAAGCGTTTGACGAGGGATACCTAACATTTTTGCGGCTTGTAATATATTCCCTTCCGTTTCAATCAACGCTTGATCTATTAATTCTTTTTCTGTTTGATGAAGTGCTTCTCTAAGTGGCAATATGCTCTTCTTCTTCGGAAGATTCTCTTTCCGAAATGTACGCGGTAAACAATTAGCTGTTAATGTATTACCTTCTGCAATTATGACAGCATGTTCAATCGTATGTTTTAACTCCCGGACATTTCCAGGCCACTGATAAGCTTGCAGTCTATCTTTCGCTTCCTCATCAATTTGAAGTACACCTTTTTTATAACTTTTATTATATTCTTTCAAAAAATAAGATGCTAATAATAGTACATCCTCAGTTCTTTCACGAAGCGGTGGGATATATAATGAAAATACATTTAAGCGATAATATAAATCAGTGCGAATTTTATTCTCTCGTAAACATATTTCTGGAGGCTGGTTCATTGCGGTAATAACGCGAACATCTACTTTTCTCGTCTTATTATCACCAATTCTTCTAATGACTCCATCTTCTAACACTCGTAACATTTTTGCCTGCAAATCAAGAGGCATTGAATTCAGTTCATCTAAAAATAATGTACCACCATCAACAAGTTCAAATAGCCCAGCTCTTTCAATCGCTCCTGTATAGCTTCCTTTTGTCGTTCCAAACAATAAACTTTCTAATAACGACTCTGGTAAAGCTGCACAGTTTTGTGCAATAAATGGCTTGTTTTTTCTTTTAGAAGCTTCATGAATTGCTTGTACGAACAGTTCTTTTCCTGTTCCTGTTTCACCATATATTAAAACATTTGCGTCTGTTGGTGCTACTTTTTGTGCTAGCTCTTTCGTCTGTTTAAACCGCGTATCATTTGTCACTATCGTCTCAAATGCAGCATGCTTTTTAATCAATTTTTTTCTAGATGACCGTTTTATTTTCGACTGTAAATCAACAATTGTGTCAGTAAGTTTTTGAATTGTAGAGTAATCCTTTGCAATTTCAACAGCCCCGGCAATATTCCCATCTATAAAAATAGGTAACGTAGTATTTACTGTACAAACATCTTCACCATTTAAATTTTGATAATGCTGTACTTGATGTACGATAGGTTTTTTTGTATCTAATACTTTCATCAATGTACTCGTTTCCCTTGATAAAGACGGGAACACTTCTAACAAATGCTTCCCTAACACTTTTTCAATCTTGGATCCATCGTGTTTTGCAGCTACAGAGTTATAAAATATTGTAATTCCATTTTCATCTACAGCGTGTATAGCCTCATCAATGCTGCCCAAAATCGCTTCAATGACTTCTTGTGTCGAAACTGCTAGCAATGTCATCCCCCCTTTTGCCGAAAATCCAGCAATTACATGCCGAATTTTCGGCATACCTATGTGCGATTGTAAGCATGACGATTCCGTTCTATAATTTTGATCAATTTTATATTTTAATTAGTACGGCTTTTTCGAACACCCAGCTCCACCTAACTATTTTGCTTTACAGCCGAATTTTGAGGCGGAATTTTTACTGCTTTCGAATAGCTAGATAAATCTTTCACCCATATATTCATATCTTCCAACTTATCGAAAATGTAGCAATTATTCGCCAGTCTTCCTGTATACGTATAGCCTAATTGATGAAATGCAGCATTCATTCCGAAAGAAAGCGATCGAGCAATTGTATAGGAACAGAAAATAGATTTTTCTCGGAGCTCTTCCTCTAATTTAATTAGTAAACTTTTCATAAATCCATGTTTACGATATTCAGGTAAAGTAGCACAATTTGTTAATTCTGCATTCCCTTCTTTTATATTCATTTCTGCAGATGCTGTACTAATAATTTCCCCCTCAAATTCATACACGTAGTAAATTGTATCGTCTTCTTTCATCGTCTGTAATACATAACTCGCTTCATTTAAAGGTGTCGGATACACTTCAAATACTTTTCCGAATACAGTTGCTAATTCTTCTGCATCTTCTTCAGTCGCTTTTCTCAGCAGAAATTTCCCTGGAACTACTTTTTCTTTTATTTCTTTTCCTTTTACACCGCTTAATATAGTATCTTCCTCAGTCCAATGCATACTATTTCGTCTTTCATCATTATTATATTTCACAAAAAAGTATGCATCGTGTCCTTGAAAATAATGAGGTATCGTTGCTTCCAACAAAAAACCGAAAGAGAGCCATGTTGAAACATGCTCTCCCTTTCCTTTAATAATACATTTAGTGAAAGAATGTTTCTCTGCTAGTTCGTCAATTGTCTGTATAATACTTTCAACATTTCCTGTATAGTGGTCTACTCGGATACGTTTATTAAAATAATCTAAAACGCCTTCTACTGTATAACAATTCGTCTGTTCTCTAAAAGATTCATAGTATTTCATTTTTTCACCTCACACCAATCTAGTAATGTACATGCAATAATTTTTGCGGCAGCTATCATTTTATCAACTTCTATATACTCGTTTGGATAGTGTGCTACTTTTGTCTCTCCTGGACCAAATACTATAGTTGGTACACCTGAGATTTGTGTAAATAAACCTCCATCAGTCCCCCAAGGAGATGCTTCAATAATTGGTTCGTTCCCTTCGATTTCAACAAAGTTATGATGAAGTGCGGTAATAAGTTCATGATTTTCTTCTAATTCACCAGGAACCCATCTCGCTCCAAACCATTCTACTTCTACTGGATTTTCAACAAACCAATTGTCCACATCATTTAATTCAGCAATCCAATTCTCAAATTCTTCTTTTGCCGCCTCTATAGTCTCATTCGGCGCAACACCGCATCTTCCTTCTAAAATTAATTCATCGGGAACAGAACTTGGCCAACTCCCTCCTTCAATTTTCCCAATGTTAATTGGAATTGGAATCGGAATTCCTTTAAATAACGGATCTGTGATTCGACTATTTCTTTTCTCCTCTAGCTTTCTTACATGTTCTATAACAAACATACTTTTTTCAATTGCACTAACCCCTTCATAACGCGTTCCACCGTGTGCTGCTTTCCCTTTTACACGTAGACGAAACCACATGGAACCTTGTTGTTTCGGGAAAAACTTCATATTAGTAGGTTCTGGAATAATGACACCATCTGCCTTATATCCTCGTAATATAGTTGCTAATGTCCCTGCTCCGCCACTTTCCTCTTCTATTACACTTTGAAAATAGATGTCTCCTTTTAATTCAATGCTAGATTCAATAATCGCTTCCATCGCAAGCATGAGTGCGACATTTCCGCCTTTCATATCCGTCGTTCCACGGCCATATATACGATTTCCTATTCTCTCACCACTATAAGGATGATGTTCCCACTGATTCACATCCCCTTCCGGAACTACATCAATATGCCCATTTAATATCATAGATTTCCCGTCGCCACTTCCTTTTAAAGTTGCTACAATATTTGGGCTATCTGAAAAACTTGTACGGGGTGATACAAAATAAGGATGACCTTTCATTTTAGAAAAAGAAGGCTCCCAAATATCGAGGTCTAAACCTAATTCACGTAATTTTTCAATCACAATCGCCTGCGCACCGCTTTCATCACCAGATACGCTCTTTTCTTGAATTAATCGCTTTAAAAATTTTACACTTTCTTCTTCATGACTCTCAATATAATCACAAACTTGCTTTTTTAATTGCTCCACATATTACATCTCCCTTCATTCAATTACTAGTAAGTTAGAACTAATTTGAAAATCAGCTTCTGTATGTCGTTTTACATCTTCTACTGTGTATGGACTCATTAATTCTTGTAATATAAGTCCACTCGGAGTTACCTCCATGACCGCCATATCAGTAATAATTAAATCTACACATTTCTTTGAAGTTAATGGCAATGTACACTCTGAAACAATTTTTGCATTTCCATACTTATCAACATGATTCATCACAACAACGACCCGCTTCGCTTTTTGTGCTAAATCCATTGCTCCACCAATGCCTGGAACACGTTTTCCAGGTACAATCCAGTTTGCTAAATCACCATTTTCACTTACCTGTAATGAACCAAGAATCGTTATATCTAGCAAACCTTTTCGAATCATACCAAACGCTGTACAGCTATCGAAATAACTCGCTCCTGTTATAAGAGAAGTTGGTAAACCTGCTGCGTTACACAAATTTTCATCTTCATTCCCTTTACTTGGTGTTGGTCCCATTCCGACGATTCCATTTTCCGCATGAAACATAACATTTATATCGTCAGGCAAATGATTTGGTACAAGCGATGGTATGCCAATACCTAAATTTACAATCATGCCATTTTGTATTTCTTTCGCCGCTCGCCTAGCAATCTTATCTCTCACTTCTACGCCCATACCCATTTCCAGTTCACTCCTTCCGACGGTACAATATAATTTACGAAAACACCTGGAACGACGATTTCCTCTGGATCTAAACTTCCTAGCGGGACTATTTCTTCTGCTTCTACAATTGTTATATCCCCAGCCATTGCTACGTGAGGATTCATATTTCGTGCACTTTTGTCAAAAACAAGGTTACCAAACGGATCTGACTTTTTCGCATATACAATTGAAACTTCAGCAGTTAATGCTGTTTCAACTAAATATGTCTTACCATTCATTTCAACCGTTCGTTTTCCCTCTTCCACAATCGTATCAACACCTACATCAACTAAAACACCACCAAGACCAACACCACCAGCACGAATGCGCTCTGCTAATGTTCCCTGCGGAGAAAACTCAATTTGTAATCTTCCCTCGTTTAGTTGCCTTCCTGCATTTGGGTTGGAGCCAATGTGAGAAGTAATTAGTGATTTAACTCTTTCATTTGTAACAAGACGACCGATACCTACATCAGGAAATCCAGTGTCATTTCCAACCAAATTTAAATTTGTAACGCCTTTTTCTAAAATTGCCTGTATTAAAGATGGAGGGGATCCAATCCCTCCAAATCCCCCAAACATTAATGTCATATCATCATGGAACAAAGAAATTACTTCCTCAATTTCTTTTAATTTACCGAATGTATTTGTAATAGTTGTCATGCGATACTATGCCCTCCTTTTTGCATCATCTCTTCCACACTTTTAGAGAAAATTGAAAGTAATTCATCTAACTCGGAATATGTAGTTGTCATTGGCGGTGCTACTAGCAGTGCACTATCTTCTTTTCCTGCTTGCCCTGAAACTGCTTGGTATAAAAGCAGGCCATTTTTAGCTGCAACCGAAATAAGCTCCGACGCTTTTGTAAACGGTTGCAATTCTACTCCAATTAGCAACCCTTTTCCGCGCACATCAGCAATGATTGTCGATTGTTGTTGAACTTTCTGTAAGCCTTTTATTAAATATTCTCCCTTTTCTGCTGTTTTTTCAGGGAGATTATGTTTCTCCATATATTCAATAACAGCTAAAGCCGTTGCTGCAGACAATGGATTTGCACTTAACGTATGACCGCTCATTACTGAACGTGATCCACGTAATATTGGTTCCATAACACGATCACTTACAACTGTCGCTGCCATCGGTGTATATCCCGCTCCTAGCCCTTTACCAAGTGTCATAATATCAGGTTCTACACCCCAATGCTCCATCGCAAACCATGCTCCCGTACGACCAAGCCCAGTCATTACTTCATCCGCAATAAATAAAATATCGTAATGGTTGCAAATATCTTTAATGACTTTATAATAGTCTTTTGGCGGAACAACCGCGCCTCCAGCTGCTCCGATAATCGGCTCAGCAATAAAAGCAGCAATATGCTCTGCACCAATTCTTTCAATTGATCTTTCTAATTCAGTCGCACATGCCAGCTGACAAGTTGGATATACCTTTTGAACAGGACACCTGAAACAATATGGAGCTGGTATAGTCGGATAATCTTCCAAAATAGATACGAAACGTTGTCTACGTAGTGGGTGACCAGACATCGATAACGCACCCATCGTAATACCGTGATAACTCATCCATCTCGATAAAATTTTATGCTTACCTTGAATACCTCGCTCTTGAAAATGCTGAATTGCAATTTTCATAGCTGTTTCATTTGCTTCCGTACCACTATTTACAAAGAAACTCCAGTTCAAATCTCCTACACTTAAATCACTTAACTTCTTCGCTAATTTTTCAGCTGGTTCACTCGTAAACTGTGATCTATAAACAAAAGCAATCTCCTCAGCTTGCTTTTTAATAACGTCTGCAATCTCCTTTACGCCATGCCCAATACCTGCCGTAATTGCTCCTGACGAACCATCAAAATATTTATTACCATTTTGATCATACAAATAAACACCTTTTCCATGTGAAATCATTGGATACGGCTGACCAACAAGTGGTTTAATTAAGTAATCGCGCATAGCGCTCCCCCATTTCTCCAATTTGTATATATATATGAAGAAAATTGACGTTTCTTTCATAAAAAAGAATCCTCTGCAAAAGCAGTGAATTTATCAAAAAACTATTATAAAATATACAAATGAGTGCTTAAAAATACCTATAAAACAGAAAATTCAGAACTTAAAAATGAAGACCAACCCTTTTCTATACGCCCAAGTAACCCTCCCTTTTATATGAAATGACTACATCACCAAATGTTTTTATAGCATAATGCCAGCTGCCCTCAAATGCCGACATTCTGTACACTTCGACGGAACTCCCGTTAAACTCCTTCCTATTATCCTACTTTAAATTGCATATTTTAAAACAAATTTCGACAACGCTACACCTTTCTAATCAGTTCAGATTCATATTTAATATGTAAATTTTTCATTTTTAAACTATAAAAAAAGAACCGATTAACCACATTAATCAGTTCGTCATGACGCTCTCTTATGGGTTAATACTGTCAATTGCTAAAATAAATAGAAAAATCAAGTTTACAAATTCATCCTACAGCCTATAACACAAAACCTTTTCATAACTTCATTCACAATTACTATCAGGATATCCCTATCCCGAAGTGGCACCCCTTTCCTCAGATTCAAACTACCTTTCCTTTATAATTTATGTAGGACAATTATCACTTTGTATGTGTATTTGCCTATAATTAAAAAAAACCCTAGTTTTCTAGCGATTGCTGGACATGTATTCAATATGTTATTGAAATGCACTTTCAATTTGGCATTTATTTTACTTTCGTGCAATCATATGTACTGCTTTACTCTGCAAAATACTCGTAAGCACAAGCACCTCTTTATGACAACATATTTGTTGTAAATTTTTAATTTTCCCCTTTATAAAATCATTTTTTCGCATAACCGCTTTCTTGCTTCGCATATAATTTTAATGATGACAAAGGAGGAATGTTCATGTCTCAATCTGAAATTGAAAAATATGGACAAGAAGTTACGCAATACGAACAGCTCGCACGTTACTATCAGTTTCGTAATCCTAAAAAATATATAGAATTATATATGAAATATTGCGATGCACTTTCAAAACTTGTACAGGCGCATGAAACAAGGGATTCACAAGAAGCTACTTTACCGTCACATATAAGAATTTTTCATGCCGATCCAAATATACCGGCGGTTGACATTTTAGTAAACGGACAAAAACTTATTAAAAATATTTCATTTAAGCAATTCAGCCCTTATTTATCATTAGTACAAGGTAAATACCGTATAGATATTGTCCCTGTCGGAAATGAAACTCCAATCTTTTCAGCATTGGTACCAATAATGGGAAATCATACTTATACTCTTGCTGCAATAAATAGTGATAATCACCTACAATTACAACCTATACTTGATAATACACATTTACCAGCTGGTCAAGCCAAAATACGCTTTGCACATTTCTCTCCAGATACCCCTGTTGTAAATGTCGATTTAAAAGATGGAGATCATTTATTTGAAAATGTACTCTTTAAACAGATAACAGATTTTTTGCAAGTTAGCCCCGGTACAGCGGATATTGAAATTTCACTCGCAAATAATAAAAACGTTTTATTGACTATACCGAAATTCAATGTTGAACCAAATGTTATTTATACAATTTCAATAGTAGGTTATTCAACTAAAGATCCTAAATTAGAAGCCGTTATACTCACAAATTAAAACAGCCTACACCATTCATTTGGTGTAGACTGTTTATTTTTGAAATGCAATTTGAAATTCTGTCCAATCGTTATCTGATCGACACATAATGGACCCATTATGTTTTTCCACAATTTGTTTACATACAAATAAGCCAATACCAGTTCCTAACTTTTTAGTAGTTACAAACGGTTCAAAAATCGTTTCTACATTTTCAGCTGGAATCATTGGTCCATTATTTTTTATCACAATTCGAATAGCTTGATCTTCTTCAAATACATCAATGATAATTTTTCGTTCTTCTTTCATTGATTCAAGAGCATCAATTGAATTCATTAATATGTTTAAAAATACTTGTCTCACTTCACTTCGATAACCAACAAGCGGAATTGGATACGGTAAATTCTTTTCAATTGAAACATTCGCATTGACCAAACTCGGATATAAGAATTGTATAATGTCTTGAAACAAGTCATTAAGCCAAAACCGTTCCGATTCATTCCACATTTCTTTTTTCGATACGAGTAAAAATTGCGAAATACGAAAATTTAATTGATCTAATTCATGCGAAATAATATCTAAATACGATAAACTCGGATGATCTGCCTTTAATAGTTTGACAAATCCCATAATGGAAGTAAGCGGATTACGAAATTCATGTACAAAACTAGCTGACATTTGCCCTAAAATCGTCAGCCTTTCTTTATGTGTTTCATTAATATATTGCTGTTTTTCCTCTAAATTCTTCGATATAATTTCCGAGTATTTTAAAACGGTATAATAAATTAATTTGTCAAAACAAGTATGTATTTTTGCCATAATTGGTTTCAATTCACGAGCGCTAACATCTAATTCACACATCGCTTCGAAAAGTTCATTTCTTCCCACGTTTGCGTTATAAACAAAATCTCCAATATTCGCATCTGCTCCAGCACGTTCAATAGCAATTTTCTCGCATAACGGTTGAAGATAATTTATATCTTTATCTTCCATAGTAAGTTCGATAATCAACTCTAGTAAATCCTCTCCATTTTGAACTACTTCTAGTTTAAATGGATCTTTTTCGGAAATTATCATTTTGTTTTTCCAGTTCTCTACGAATTGGTGCCTATTGTTTTTCAAGTGTGAACAAAATATTTCTTTAATATCCTTATCGATTGGAAAAACCTCCATTCCCTCCATTTCCATACGACGAATACCCTTTATATTTTGAATATTAACACAAAAAAGATGATTCGTTAATAGATTTTTGTCACATTTTGTTAATTTCTGTTGATAAAATTATTTTTTTCTTTCTTATTTAACTAATTGTATGCAAATACCCTTTTTCCTTCACACATTTTCATTATTTCCGTAGTCAACACGACTTTTTTTTGCATCATTTTTAATTCTTGCGTACAATAGAAAATGAAAGGTGTGAAAAATATGGTAAATAAAAATGTGGAAGATTATCTCCAAGAAGGCATTTACGGCCAAAAGCAAAACAAACCAGAAGAACGTAATATGTATTTAACTACATTACGTGAGCGTGTAGAAATCGCTTTAACAATCGGTCAAGTAATGCAAAGTAATGTATACTCTGAAGTGGCGGGTAGCATGCGCTCTTCTCAATCATTACAACTCCTCCTAAATGGTGGCATTGCTTACCCACATTTATCAAAATACATTAAATTAGCAAACGAAAAAAATGTTCCTTTTACAATTGTTCAAAATAAAGATACAAAAACACCAATCGGTTTAGTATTAACTCATGCTACTGCTGTAGATAAAGAACAAATTTATGTA
>NZ_JAKUFQ010000101.1:0-19047 GCF_022663475.1 Bacillus cereus group sp. BfR-BA-01382 | reverse complement strand
GTAACAGAAGACAAAGATACACAAACAGATGGTGGTTCTGTAACGGGAAGTAAAGACAATAAAATTGAAGACAAAGTAACTGCTGAAAAAGAAAACAAAGAAACAGTAACATCTACTAACAATGAAGGTAATGAAAAAGTTGCTGAAAAACAAGTGGATAAAAAAGAAACTGTTAAAGATGAGATTAATAAACCTACTGATAAAAAAGTAGAAAAAGATACAAAAGCGACATCTAAAGAAACTGCGAAGGAAACGAAAGCAGAAGCTAAAGATAAAAAATTACCAGAAACAGGCGGTGACCAATCTACAACTATGGGAAGTTTAATTGCAGGTGGATTAGCAATACTTGCAAGTGTGGTTATGAGACGTAAATCAAAAAAACAAAACTAATTCGGTAAAATAGATGAAGGTAGTCCAGTAAATGGGCTACCTTTTTTGTGTTTAATTGATTTAAGAATGGATTATGTATTTTAATAGGGGAGGTTTTATAGTTATAAGTTTTATTGACAATAGTCAATAAAAATATGTTATAATTGTTCTATCTTTCGGGCATATTAATTTGGTTTTATAAGAGTTCTATAGAATTATGAATAAAAAATATATGTAATAAAATGTGTTGATAGATAGCAAGTTATATGGAGTAACTTGTTGTAAAAATAAAAGGAGTTGATACAATTGGGAGGAAAAATTGAAACTATATCATATTCAAAAGAAATGAAGAGTTCATTTATAGATTATGCTTTGACTGTAGTTACAGATAGAGCATTGCCAGATGTTCGTGATGGACTAAAACCTGTACATCGTAGGATTTTGTATGCGATGGGTGATTTAGGAATGTATCCTGATAAGGCTTATAAAAAATCAGCACGTATTGTTGGGGAAGTAATTGGTAAATATCATCCACATGGAGACTTGGCAGTATATGAATCAATGGTAAAGCAAGCACAGGATTTTGTGAAAAATGCTCCGCTTATTGATGGGCATGGTAACTTCGGTTCAGTAGATGGAGACTCTGCGGCCGCAATGCGTTACACAGAAGCGAGGTTATCTCCTGTAGCAATGGAAATGATACAGGATTTGTCGAAAGGTGTAGTTGATTTTAGAGACAACTTTGATGCATCTGAAAGAGAGCCAGTTGTATTACCTGCGAAAGTTCCAAATCTATTAGTAAATGGTGGGGTAGGTATTGCGGTTGGTATGGCTTACAAAACACCACCTCATGGTGTAAATAGTGTTGTTGATACATTGATTGCATATGCAGATAAAAAGGATATTGATATAGAGTCATTAATTGATATATTGGAAGCACCCGATTATCCGTCTGGAGGTATTATTACAAATAAGAATGAACTGAGAGACTTATATAGAACGGGTATTGGTAAGGCGGTAATAAGAGCCAAAATAGATATAGAGGATGCAGGATATGGTAGGACTAATTTAGTGGTAAAAGAAATTCCATATCCATATTCAGGCTCTAAAACAAATTTAATTAATAAGTTAATAACAATGGTAATTGAGAAGAAATTAGAGGAAGTTGTAAATGTTACAGATGAAAGCGATAAAGATGGCATTCGGATTGTATTGGAAGTAAAAAAAGGTGTAGATATAGATAATTTATTAAATAAGCTGTATAGCAAAACACCTTTACAATCAAGTGAATCTTATCAATATTTAGTTTTAGTAAATGGAGTTCCAACTACAATTAATTTAAAGGATTACTGTAAGCATTATTTTGATTTCCAAAAAGAGATAACAAGAAAGCGATATGAATATCTTCTTAGCAAAGCACAAGTTCGAAAAGAGATTTTAGAAGGGTTAGTCAAAGCCGAGGAAATGATGGATACCATCATTGAAATGTTAAGAGGGGCTAAGAAATCGAAAGAAGCAAAAGTGTGTTTAATGGAAGGTAATACTGAATCAATCTCGTTTAAAACAAAGAAGCATGAGAATCTTGCTAAGAAATTCGCTTTTACAGAAAAGCAAGCACAAGCAATTTTAGATATGCGTCTACAAAAACTAATCGGATTAGAAGTTGAGCTATTAAATCAGGAATATAAAAAGGTACTTGCTGAAATGGAAGAGTACGAATTGGTTTTAGGTAGTGAAAAAGAGATGTTAAAAGTTATTAAGAAGTATTTAAGGGGTTTTAAAAAGGATTTCGGAAGAGAGAGACGAACTGAAATTCAAGAAAAGAAAACAATTGAATATGTAGAAGAAATAAAAGAAGAAGATGTATGGGTATTGATTGATAAGTTTGGATACACAAAGTCAGTAGATACAATTTCTGTTGAAAGAAGTTCAGAAGAAACGTTGTCTGAGTATAAACAAGAGATTCTAACAAAAAATACATCTAAGCTTTCAGTTTTTACAAATCAGGGACGACTATATCAAATTAAATTAGCGGATATCCCTAAGGTAAAAATAAAAGACAAAGGTGTACCAATTCAGCGATTAGGAAAAATGCAAAAGAATGAGTATCCATTATACATTACAACAAATACTGAATTAGAAAAAGAAAGAGTAATCATATTAACAAAGACAGGTATGATTAAACAAACGTTATGCAGTGAATTAATTTCAAGTCGTTCAGTTGTAGTAGCGACTAAATTAGAAGAAGATGATGAAGTTATTCAAATAACTCCAATTAATGAAGTAGATGAAGATGTTCTTGTGTTTTCGAAAAAAGGTTATATCTTACGATTTAGCATTAATGAAATCCCAGTTCTGAGGAAAAATGCAAAAGGTGTTAAAGCTGTATCGCTTACGGAAGAAGATGTAATTGAAGGGGTGTACATTGTAAATGAAAACAATAAAGATGTGAAGCAACTAAATGGAAAACAGATAGAACTATCGAAGGTAGAACGAAAGACGAGGGGTAAAAAGGGTATTAAGTTTTAGTGCATAATAAAAGGGTTTGTCTCTTAGAAGGTAGAAAAGAGATGAACCCTTTTTGCGTTGACTATAGTTTATGTAAATAGGATAATTTAAGTAAATAAATATGAAATTAGAGGTGCAATAATGAATAAAATTACAGTAAAAAATACAGAAGATATTAAAAGTTTATATGCGGAAATGCTGTTAACTCCATTAATGATTTACTCTGCATTACATAGTGGGAACCAATTAGAATTAAATTGGAATAATCAAGATGGATATAATCGTATTTTGGATGTTTTATCACGACACATTACAAAACAGGCATTTAAAAAATACAGCAAGATGGAAATGCAAGAAAAAGGATTTGAGGATGTTTATATTTCAGCTTGCCTAAGTAAGGAATTACTTCAACAAGTAGAGGGAATGTCTATTCTTGTTCAAATGATAAGTGATAGGTTGCAGGAATTTTTTGAATCACAAAAACAACTGGATATTGAGACGTTTATTCTATTTAATACTTCTGATTTGAAAAGAAGTGCTGTTTTGTTTGTAAATAGTATGGAGAATGCTTTAACAAGTTTTGAACAAGATGCAGAAGAAGAGCAAGATGTTTCCTTGATTTGTTTTCAAACTTTAATAAGCAAAGGAAAGTCGTTATGTGCATTTGAACGTTTAGAATTATTACTTGTAAATGAACGAGTGGAAATAAAAGATTCAGATGGTGATGTTTATACGGCTGATACAATGAAGGAATGTTTTGGGATAGAGTTGTATGATACCAGAGTGAAAATGAATTCGCTAATTCATGATTTGAGTTTTGTTACGGCACTTGTATTATTAATGGAGACAGAATCAATTACTATTTCTTATGCAAACCCAGAGTTTTTAGAGTTATTAAAGACATCATTTGATGAATTTGGACTAACAATAGAAGTGCAGGTTAATGACTAAAATTATTGCATGTGGAATAGACCAAGGTTTGGCGAACTTGGGATATGCATTTATTGAATATGATATAAATACAAATCAATACATGAAACTTGATACAGGAACGCTAAAAACAAAATCCAGTGAATTGTTAGAAGATAGACTACTTACCATCTATGAAATGATAAAAACTTACAATCTTAAATATAATACAGATATCATAGCTTGTGAAAAGCTATTTTATAATCCCAAACAAAAAAATGACAATAGAAATAAATCTGCATCAATTATGACGACAAATATGGTTACTGGTGTTGTATTTCTTGTAGCAGGAGAATTAGGTTTATGGATTAAAGATTTTGTTCCAGGTACAGTGAAAAAACACGTTGCAGGGTATGGGCGAGCAACAAAAGAAGACCTGCAAAAAGCGATAGAAGATTTTTGTGAACAACATGGGATAAAAGCCAAAACAAATCACGAAACGGATGCGATTGGTATAGCTTTAACAGCCATTAAAGCATATATCGAAGAATTTGTAAAAAAAGGAGCGTGAAAGTATGGATAGAACAAAAATGAAATATTTATTTCAAAAGCATAAAGATAAATTACTTGTAGGATTAAGTATAGCTGTAACGATTGGGATTGGAACTGGTGTGTATTTTGTTTTCTTTCATGACAATGAAACTAAAAGTAAAAATGAAACACTCTTTGATAAACATATTAAACTGGCAGATACGATTGTCACAGGAGACAAAAATGGGAAGGTGTCTTTATTGGATACAAAGAGTGGAGATGAATTAGACAATGTTTCTTTAGGAGATGGGAAAGGGAATGAATTTAAATTTGCAAGAAGTAAAAATTTAGAATCTGTGTATGCATACAATCAGAAAAATCACACGTTCTATGAAGTCACAGTGAATGAAAAGCAGTTACATAAGAAAGAGATTGTATCTGTTTCAGATGCTTTAGTGGATTTTGATTCATTCCAATCAGATGGAAAGAATATTGTATTCTTGTCAAAAGATAAAAAAGAATTAACGCATGTCAAAGATAAATCAACGTATAAAAAATATGCATCTACTGAAGAAGTAAGTGACTTTTTAGTTGATAAAGGACAGTTGGTATTTGCTACAAATAGTTTCATTCATAGTGTTGATTTAAAAGATGAGAAAGAAAAGAAAATTGAAATTGGTGATAGTACAACAGGTTTATTTGCAGTTAAAAACGAGATTATTGCCTATAACAAATTCGGAAATGGAAAAGAAGACTCCATTGTATTACGTTTACGAGCAGATGACTTATATGTAAAAGAGATGCATAAATTTGAGTCTAATCGTGTAGAACCATTGGTCCCAGATGGAGATGATGAAACACTTATTTATTCGCAAAAAGTAAATGAGAAAACACATCCAAAACAACTCATCCAAGTTTTAAATAATAAGGATAAGTTTAAGAAAGATGTACGACCATTCCAGACTCCTAATAATCGTAAGATTGTTGATTATGAAAAAAGTAACAGTGTTGCTTCAAAGGGATATGTGTATTCTAAAAAAGGAACTCGTTTAGAAATTACAGATATTCGTGGCGAGAAAATTGCATATACATTAGATGTTCCAAAAGAATTTGCAATGCCTATCATTCAATAGCAATAGGAAAGACAAGTAGAATATATCGCTTGTCTTTTTTTATTGACTTTAGTCAAAAAGTGATTTATCATTAACTTTAGTTATAAAAAACTTATAGATAAAATACAATACATATAAGTATATAAATTAGGTATTTTTATAAAATCAAATAAAATCTGAGGAGTGTTATTTATTATGGCAGAGAGAAAATATTATTCATTCGTATCATTTCGAAATACTGAGGAAAACAAAGCGTTTGGTGCAATTGAAGGTTACATTACAAAACCTGTGGAATTAGAGGATACTGCTAATGGCAAGAAGGTAGCTAAAGTTTCGATGGTTTGCCAAAATGTAACGAAGAAAATTGGTAAAGCTTTAAAAATCGAAGTACAAGAAAAAGACAGCGAATTTATCAACATTACAGGTTGGGAACAATTAGGTGAACGTATGTCTAAAGCAGTTCAAAAAGGTGACACTGTAATCTTTACTGGTGATTTAAAAAGTCGAGAATATAATGGCAACAAATATTTCGATTTAACAGCTTGGGACTTCACGATTAAACGTAAAGGTAACGGAAATCAAAGTTCTGATGAAGGGGCATCGGATAACAATATTGGTCAACCGATTGATATTGCTGATGACGACTTACCATTCTAAGTAAAAGGGATGTACAAAGGAAAGAGAGTAAGGACATGTCCCTTGCTCTTTTCTTTTGCATAATTTAAACAGGAAACGTTAAGGAGAGGTAATTATTATGAAAATGAATAGAGAAGAATTTATTGAAGAGGTTATTGCGAAGGTGAAACAACTTCCTATTTCAAGTGTGATGGAAACTCGCATTGATGTAGTGAGACGTGGACATTCGTTTCAAGCCAAATGTCCATTTCATAATGACAATAAATTAGGTTCTTTTTCAATTAGTAATAAAAAAGGAATATTCAAATGCTTCTCCTGTGATGAAGGAGGAGATGCGGTAAAATTTATTGCGAAGTATGATAAGATTTCATTTGGTGCATCAGCAATTAAAATTGCACTGGAATTTGGTTTGATTACAAATGAAGAATATAAAGAAGCGTTTGGTGATAAAGCAGAGGTAGATGTTGCTGAAACAGTAAGAAAAACTTACATTGCATCTATGGATAAAGTGGATTATGAAGAAGAAAGAGCGGATATTGAAGTTCTTCATAATGTATTTTCTGTATTTAGCAGGGGTTCGTCCTTATGTGAAGGGCATGAAAAACTAACGAAAGAACACAAAGCTTATTTGATAGGAAGAGGTTTGTCTGAGAGGGATATAGAAGAAGATGGTTACTTTTCATTTCCTGGAAGACATTCTGCTTTCTTGACGAACTTTTATAATGCAATGTATGAAGAGTTTGGTTATACGCCAGAAATTCTGAAGGATATCCCAGGTTTCTTCTGTACAGAAAACTGTAAGATGGACTTTCAAACGAAGGATGGAGAAATTACGGTTCCGATATATGCATATAGAAGACAAGAAGGTATTTGTATTCCTATGAAAAATGCAAAAGGTCAGATTGCGGGAATTCAAATTCGATTAGATGAAACGCATGATGATTCCAGACGTTACATTTGGTTTTCTTCTACATTTGCAGATGCAGAAGATAAAAGTAACATGTATATCAATGGAACAGGTGCAGGAGCTCCTTTAGACGTTGTTTATCCTGAAACGATAAAACACACAACATTATTTGTTACAGAAGGACGCTTTAAAGCGAGAAAGATAGCAAGTACATATGGATGTATTGCTATTTCTGTTCAAGGTATTGGTAACTGGAGAAATATCGAACAAGAAATCAAAGATATTGAGGAAAGAACGGGATATGATATTAAACATATTTGCATTGCTTATGATGCTGACATGTCATATAACATAAACGTCTATAATCAATTCAAAAAGATGACAGATAAATTAAAAGAAGAATTTGATAAAAACATATATGTTTGTATGTGGGCAACTGAATTAGGAAAAGGGATTGATGATATTCTTGAGAATGATAAAGGGAATATGATTGATAAAATGGAAAAAACTCAATTTGACAGTTACTATGCTCAATATGTGAAAATGGTAACTGACAAAGAAGGGAAGAAAGCTTTTAAGGAAAAACCCAAGCCATTATTAAAAGCCTACTTTGATAGAGAAGTCCTACCTAAATTCAACAAATACAAAGACATTGTGTAGACCGCTAATATAATGCGGTCTTTTTTTTGTTAAAAAATATTATGTTCATAATAAAAAAACATTTGGTGATTTGTTATGTTTGTTAGTAAAAATATAAAATAGTTAGTTTACGAATTGTTATATAGACAACATTATTTTAATAAAATAAGTGGAATATATAAAACAGGTAAATGATGAATTTTAACTTAGGAGGTTAGTTTTCTTAGCAGGTCGTATTAAACAACAGGTATTCAGTCAATTCTTGAAAACCCATCAGTTTCAAGAGAATTTAAACAATTAAAAAGGGGAATTTTATTTTGATTAATGTAAATACGAAAGTAAAAGAACTAATTGTAATTACTCTAAAGGAAGAAAAAGATATGATTTTAGATAGAGTGAAAGGATATAGTCATACTATTAGTTCTCACGTATTACGTAAAATAGTTGCAGTTAATCCTTGTGTATTAAATGGGATTAACTACTTCATTAGCACACATATTCATATGAATTAAAGTGATGTGCAAGACTATAAATTTATTATAGTCTTGTTTCTTTAGAAAGATATTTATAGTGTATAATAATAAAATCAGCAGGTATAAAGGAGTTAATTAATATGAGTTATGGTGCTTTTAGAAAGAGTATAAATTCAACGAGAATTGAAAATGATTTTATCGCATTGAAGACAATACAATCTATTGAAGAAAGAGATAAAGCTCAGGAAATGGTTAAATTTAAAGTTCCTTTGTTTGATGAGGTTGTTGAAATTTGCGATGAATATGGAATTAATCCTGAAAATATGTATGTTTGTAATAATATTTCGAATCCATATTGGTATTGGGATGGAATCATATTTGTTTCTGTGTTTCAAATAAGTAAACAAGCATTTGAGATGTTTGAGATGGATAAACGAGTTAAAGTAAAAGAAGATATGGTCAAAAAGGCTTATGAAACAAAAGATTTTTATGAGGTAATTGCTTTTACAGAAGATTTTTTGAAGCCTTATATATTAAATGATATTTATAGAGAAGTACCTTGTGAAGAGAGATATGAACTATTCCGAGAAATATATACTTATATAGATTACAGTCATAAAGTCATAAAAAAAGAAGTGATAGATGAGGCGATTTCTTGTCAAACAGAAGCATTTAAGAAAGATTTAATGCTGAAATTGAATCCGTTAAGTAATAATGATTTCATCACAGTTTATAGAGGAGAAGGGACATATTCTATTTCTCATGAATCTGCAATGAGTTGGACTACAGATATTAATGTGGCCAGAAGATTTGCAGTAAAAGGTAGTGTATATAAAGGTGAAGTATTAAAGGGAAATGTAATTGATTATATAGAAGATAGGAATGAATCTGAAATACTGGTGTACCCCTCTAACGTTATGAACATAACTGAGGTTACAGAGAAAAAAGAATTTGATGTTATGAGAGAATTGAACTTAATGCAAGATGAAGGATTTACGGATGAATTCGCTATGTATAGAGATACTTTTGTATTGGACGAATATTATCACAACCCATCGAGTGTACATGGTCCATTACATGTGAAACGAGTTTTACTTCATGTATTATCTTTAGCTCGTACTTTAAAGTTATCAAGTGTAGAAAGAGCAATTTTAGCGAATGTAGCTGTTTTTCATGATATTGGTAGGACTCATGATGACCATTGTACAAAACATGGAGAATGGAGTTTGAAAAAGCATGAGGAACTGATTGAAGGGAATTTTCCGTTTATTGGAGTGAATTATGTTACACCACGAACGGAAGGTCGTATGGATTATGATATTGAGTTTTTAACAGATGAAAGTATAGAAATTGTTAAGTTTATTATAGAGTATCATTGTAAAGATGATAAATTAGCGAAAAAGCACTTAAAGAAATCTAAATCTATTTTGAAAGAGAGTAAAGAAATGGCTTGGAATCTTTATGAATGCTTTAAAGATTGTGATGCTTTAGATAGAGTTAGACTTGGTGATTTAGATGTAAGTTATTTAAGAAAAGAAGAATCAAAAGAAAGAGTTGCATTAGCCCATCAATTATTAACAGGTATTCGTTAAGAGAGATATTTTATCTCTCTTTTTTTATGTCCTCGAACAGAAATGATATTGAAGGGAGATAGGGGATGTGTTATTTTTGACTAAAGTCAATAAAAAGAGAGTAGTGAGATTAGATGTGGCCTTTTAGAAAACAAGAAGAATCAAACAACTTATGGAGAGAACGAAGTAAAATGAGTAACGACGAAGAACATGAGGAATATGAAGAAGAATACGAAAGTGAGCCTTATGACATGTTGTACTTTTTAATTCATTTTATGCCTCATAAGGTATATGTATATGTCTCAGAAGATGACTTTTATGATGATGAGGGGGTTGTACGTATACGAAATAATGAGGGTTGTATGAATTACTTTATGGGTAATTTAGTATGGTTTGAAAAGAAAAGTTTTATTTCAAAGAATGAGACAATTAAAGAAGTTTTAGATATGTACGACTTAAAGGAGTCAGAGAATACACCATATAAGATTATAGAAATTGAACCATATCAGGATGAAGATGATGAATAAAATGAAAAATAGAAGAGCATACTGATTTTATGGTTGAGATGGAATGCATGTCAACCTTACATCAAGAATCGACAGAAAAAAGAGACTGTAGCAAACTACGGTCTCTTTTGTTTATTTGATATAAGAGTGCATTTCCATCAATGTCATTTCTGTATTCGTTGTTCGGTTCAAATAGACAAGTTCTGCATTTGTCCTGTTAACTTCCTTCATAATTTTCTCGTAAAATGTATGATTGAAGTAATGTGTATTTACAAACACATAGTCCATGTTTTTAATAAATGAAATACTCTTGTTTAAACTATCAACATCTATTACTCGAACGTGAGGTAACGACTCTTTTATTTTTAGTTGCCAATTCGGATGACCACCAAACACAGCTATTTTAACTTTCTTTAATGAATGGATAACGTCATCAAGTTTTATAGTATCTTGAGGGATGTCACTATTCATACTATAAATAAAACTTCTTAAAGAAGAGAGTTCTTTCTTTTCTTTAGAAAACGTTTCAACCTCTGACTCCAGTCGAGCGTTTTGTTTCTCTAATTCTTTTACTTGTTTTTCCAGTGCTAAACGTTGCTCTTTCGCCTCTTTTAATTTGAATTCCGTTGTTTTCTTTAATTTCTTTAAAGATTCTTCTTTTTCTTTTAATTTTTTCTCTTTTATTTTATTAGCAAGGTACGTTTCTTCTTGCTTATCCTCTAAATATAGTTTTTTAAGGTCTTTATACATTTTTGCCATAGCCATCATGTAGAGGTATGCAGGTAACAGTAATTCGAATTTATTGGAAACGTTCTCGTTTTCAATGTCTGCAATTAATAATTCTTGGAATGTTAATTCCATTTCTTCTCTTGATAAGAAAACTTTATTTTGTATTTCTACAGGGTCTAAATCTAATGTTTCTATCCAGTTACCCAGTAACATAAAATAAGAGTTCATTTCTTCTTCTTTTTCGGGTAAAAATTTCCCTTCTTTTTCACTTATTCTTTTTAGATAGTTCACTGCCAACCAATGGAATAGGGATTGATTGGCATCTATTTTTGTTGTTCCAAATTGCTCCATGCATTCTTTTACACCTGCTTTATTCTTTGCTAAGAAAAACTTTTTAGACTGGTAAGAATGAGGACTGTTTAGCATTTCATCATATGTACTTAAGAATTCTTCAGGTATCAAAGCTCGCTTTTTCCATACGGATGCCAAGTAAATACAAATGGCAACAGAATAAATGAAGTCAACAGTGTACGGATTATTCCCCCCGCTTTTTTTCATAATATAATCTGTGTAATCAAGAAGGTTAAATTCAGACCTTTCATTCACAAATCTATAAGCTCTACTATACCCCTTTTTAATAATGGTTATGAGAGGTTCCATCTTTCTTTCTTCAGGAATGTTTCTACTATCATTTTTACAGTAGGCATAAATCCCAATAAGTTTTCTTAATACAGCTTCCGTTTCAATAAGGTATATCTTTAATAATGGTTCTTTTGAATAAGGACTCTCTTTATACGCCTGATAATATTCCCATTCATTTTCTTTGTATTTTGCATGAATAAGAGAATGTGCATTTGGAGCAGAAGCTAAGGCAATAAACATGATGAAGTCAATATCAAGTTTATTTCGTTGCATATAATAATAATCATTTAATAGGGGGTTCGTTCCGTCATTTAAATTTATGTGCATGTAATCATCTCCAGGCAATAGTCATGATTTCATTGTATGAAGAAGTGAGACGTTCGTCAAACCAAATAAAAAAGTCGTTAGTTACTCTGGACTAACAACTTTATATTCATGTATAGAAGTATCAATACTCTTTGCAGTTTTATCTGTGATGTTATTTGTATGACTTGAATAATTAATGACTAAAAACATAGAGAATGCAATGACTAAAGAACTGATAATCATAGATTCAATTGAAACATAACCTTTTTTATTTTTTAATGTATTCATTTTATCACCTCTCCTTTTATTGTTTATATATTATATGCGATAAAATCTGAAAAAACAGAGATTTAGGGTGAATATATTTCTATCATTTAGGAAACTACTAAGCACTCATTACATTGACTATAGTTAATAAATTTTATACTATAATAGTATACTGTTGAAAGAAAGGAGGCGGTATAGATGAATCCGAATGTTGCTATTTTTGTGATGATTGGTTGCTGTATTGGCTCGTTATTAATGGGGCTTATTTTTGGCTATTTAATATGGGGATTTAAAGCAAGCGATTTAAAAGATGAATTAGAGGAAGAACAACGATTAGCGAAGATTGAAAGAGATAAACAAATTGCTGAAGTGGAACAATTAAAGAAATTGAAATTTGAAGCTGAAACAGCGGTTTCTAATCAGGTTAAAAAGATGAAAGATATGGAAATTGAAAACAAAAAGTACGAGAAAGAGTTATCTGAAGCGAAATCACAACTTTTCGTATATGAAAAGTTATCACAACAAAATCAAAAATAGAGTGACTACAGTTGTAGTCATTTTTTGTAAAGAGAGGTGTTAGAGATGAATAAACAAATGTCTATTAATCAAAAAAGAGATTTAGACTTAGTGAGGCGAATTCAGTACCAATTAGAACTATATGGAATTCGAAAGGATATGTCTCCAGAAGAGCTGTCTGCATTGTTAGAGGAGTTGGCAACATTGTCAGTAGATGTTGTTAGAGAGATGAAAGAGTTAACGGAATAGAAGTTTTATATGGAGGAATGGATGAATGGTGAAGAACTCAAATGATACAGTGGAAGCAGGAATGATATTTTTCGCGTGTATGATAGTTTTTGCTTCAGTTATAGTTGGGTATCTTTTTTTAACGAAAGTGTTAGATGAGGAGAATAAGAAGATTGAATATAAGCATGAGCAATCCCATAAGAACGCTGAAATATCAGAGGAATTACTGGCGAAAGAACTAAATACAGAAAAGAAAAAGTTTATACTTTCTGATAGAGGTGGAAATGTTTTAGATAATTCTTATTCAAGCCATTGGGTAGACAAAGACCTATCAGGAAATGTGAAGACTGATGACGGTGAATACATCGTGTATTTTGACACAGAGCAAATAAAAAAAGAAGATGTAGAGATGTACAAGCCTGTGAAAATAAAAAAGATAGTCAAGGAGGGGTAAAGTGGATGAAAAACTAAAAAAAACGCTAAAGGAAATACATGAAGTACATCAAAAAAGAAAGAAACAAAAAGAAAATCCGAACAAGTTTTGGAATAAGTATGAAGGGACAATTCAATTCCTAATTATTTTCTTTTTTACATTCATAGTGCCATGCATTGTTGTTTATGGAGCTCTTCATCTTATTGAATGGATTAAGAGTATAATACATTTCTAATGAGAATAATTTTCCTGCACGTTCAAAATCAAAAGCCTTATAGTTGTGTATAAAAATAGACCATTGTTTTCATATGGTCTATTTTTTTGTGAAAATAAAATTGACTATAGTATAAATTAAGATATATAATTGACTATAGTAAATAAGAATGTGAGGGATAGAAATGTTATACGATTCATTAATTGGTAAGAAATTTGTAGAAGTAAAAAAGAAATTGCTAAATAGTCCTGATTTAAAACGATTTCCTTTTATGATTGCATTCGAATTAATGAAGGATGGTTTCGTTTGTATTTCTGAAAAAGACGGTATAAAATATACCGTTTTAAATGGTTGCTTAAATAAACAAAATGAATTTGGTGCTTGGGAAGTTAGTTTGTTATCCGTTTGGCAAGCGGATGGACTCTGGTATATAGAGCCAAAAGAGGATTTGACTGATGAACAAGAAAATAAAATTGAATCACTCTTTTCTTCAAGTGAGCTGATTCGTCCTTATATTTCTGATGAATCAGAATTGGACTCTATGACATTAAAAGAATTAAAAAACAAATTAGCAGAGATGAAAATTCTGTTTGATAAAGGAAATTTAATGAATGCAACGGACTTTGTTTCTGTAAAAATGCAGAAAGAAATCATTGAGAAACTAATCTCGAATATAGAGAGTGATAAAAACAAATGGGAACAAATCAAAAGAATTGCATAAAGGAAGAGGATGTACTATGAAAAACATTACGATTGAACAACTACATGAATTAGATTCTTATGATTATGCATGGTTTGCTATTAAATTCATGGGTCATAGAAATTATAGAAATCCAGAGTCTATGGATAAGCAAGTTTCTAAGGCATGTACACCGAAGAAAATGAAAGAATTCTTGGAAAGACAAGGTGTAGTTTTGGTTGAAGAGTCAGATGATATTGATGCTCTTTGGGAGAAAGTAAAAGAAACTATTAAACAATTAAATAAATAGAAGGTTTGTATATATGAAAAAATCGTCAAATATGGGTTCGAGTAAATATGAATATCATCCCGAAAAACTTGAAAAGGATGTTTTAAATAATCAAAGGAGATATGAGCGAAAATCACAGGAGATTAAAGAGGAGCTTAGTAGGTTACTAAAAAACGAGCCTTCTCGAATGAACGAAACATTCTCTATGATGATTCAATCTTTAAGAGAATTAAAAGAAGAATATCATTTATAAAAATAGAAAAGGTGGTTGTAACGATATGAATATTGAAGTGGTTATTAATGAGGTGCCTCTTACAGTTGTTGCTGATTTTGAAGGTATAAAAAAAGACCTGGAATCAAAGAAGATAGAAGTAGAAGAGTCAGAAGAGCTATTTATGAAATTACATG
This sequence comes from Bacillus cereus group sp. BfR-BA-01382, assembly GCF_022663475.1. Lineage (NCBI taxonomy): Bacteria > Bacillati > Bacillota > Bacilli > Caryophanales > Bacillaceae > Bacillus > Bacillus cereus group sp. BfR-BA-01382. The sequence goes on along the minus strand of NZ_JAKUFQ010000101.1, from coordinate 4,175 downwards.
AAGTTGATGAATATGCAACGAAAGAAGAATCTTTACGTGATATTGAACAAATGCTGAAATTTGTAAATTCTCTTGAGCATAATGAAGACGCATTGATTGAACATGTTCGTGATGTTCGGAAAAAGAAAAACGGGAAGTTTTGGTTGAATTCAGGGACAACACTTTCTCGATTAGAGTGTGTAACAGAGTATTTTACAGATTATACAAATGCATGGAGCACACCGCAATTAAGACTCGAAGTAATGGATGCGGATACCTGTGAATTAGTCTTTCGAAATCGAACAGAAACATTATAAAGGTGGAGTGAGAATTCATGAAACAAGGACAATATAAACATGTAAATGCATTGGTTGTGGAACGTTGTGTGAACTACCCCCCACCTATGCTTATGCTTAGAGGTGGGGGCTTCTAAGGTAGTCGTACCTAACGGAACGAAATGGACTTAGCTATCCCCGTAGTCCCTACGGTTCAATATATATTAAGAGATATACGCTATACCTTCTTTTTTTATATTTAGACTTGCATTGTAGTCTCTATCTATAGATAAACCACATTCACAATGATAGATACGTTCTGATAAAGACAGACTCTCTTTGATTTGTCCACAAGAAGAGCATTGTTTCGAAGAAGGAAACCATTTATCTATTTTAACAAGTTGTTTCCCTTGCTCTTCTAATTTGTAATGGAGGAATGTTGTAAACATACCCCATCCATTATCGTGAACACATTTACCAAAGTTAAGAGCTTGCGACATACCTTTCATATGTAAGTCTTCTATGACAACTGCATCATACATTGTCGCCAGTTTTCTGGATTTTTTATGCAAAAAGTCTTTTCGTTGGTTGGCAATTCTTTCATGTAATATAGCTATTTTTCGTTTTTGTTTATACCAACGATTGCTTTGTACTTTTTTACGAGAAAAAGAACGTTGTTCTTTGGCTAATTTTTCTAAGGCATGACGATAGAAACGAGGGTAATTGGCTTTCTCACCATCGCTTGCAACGTATAAGTCATGCATAGAAAAGTCTAATCCTACAATATGTTGTACTTCTATTTTGGGAACATGTTGTTCAAATTCTACCAAAATAGAAATATAATACTTTCCTGATTTGGATTGAGAAATGGTACAACTTTTTATTTTATGATGAGAGGGAATCTCTCTGTGTTGTTTGATTTTTACCATTTTCAATTTAGGCAATTTGATATAGCTGTGGAAGAGCATAATGTTTCCATTTACTACATTGGTTGTGTAGGATTGTTTCGCTCTTTTACTTTTTAATCGAGGAAAAGAAGCTCGCTTGGCAAAAAAATTCTTATATGCTTTTTGCACATGTAATTGTGCATTTGCCAATGATAGACTATCTACTTCTTTTAACCAAGGAAACGAAGTTTTATATTGTGCAGGGGTTGGGAATTTTAACTTTTTTAATGATTCCTTGTCCTCTTTATGTAATTCGTATCTCTCCTTACAAGTAGATAAGATTTGATTATATACAAAACGCACACAACCAAATGTTTTCGAAATCAGATGCTTTTGAGCATCTGTTGGATATAAACGAAATTTATAAGCCTTATTAGCCATATCAAATCACCTCTTTTCTAATTATTGTATATTCTTATTATATAATAGAAACATACGTTTGATAAAGAAAAAAACACCATTCATCCCCCACCTATAATCATACCATTGTTGAAATAGTTGAGGATAAGGAAGGTGGACAGAAGTGGACAGCAGAAGCAACTGTTTGGTAACTGGCTCTGTGTTTGCGTGCACTAAAAACGAAAAATGTAGATGTCTCCGCATGGGAAGATAAAGAAAAGAAAGGCATTGAATATGGGATTGGGTTTTGTCAGTAATGTATTAAAAGAAGAAAGGTACTTTTCCTAAGATGCAATAAAATAGAAACTTCTGCGAGATGAATAATAAGAACAGTAGCTTTCTTTATGTATATAAAAGGAGCAAAGAATCATGAGAGGGAATAAGAAAAATACAATTTATCACTCTGTTTTTTATTTTGATAAAAAAGAAGAGTATGGAGTAGAAGTTAGCTTTGAACCATATGGACTTATCTATAGGGTTCTTTTAAAAACATGTAATGTCTTCAATAAAGAAGATAAATCACATCATTTTTACTTACTACGAAATCCATTTTCTTCTCAAATATTTACAGAGAGAATTCAAAAAAAAGTAAGTTTGCATCTAAGGAAACTTCATTCGCATTATAAAAAATGGGGGGTTCCAGAAGATATAGTTGGGTTTCCGTGGAAGCAAGAAGAAGAGAATTAAAGAGGTGGAAGTTATGAAGATAACAACAACATTCAAGGAGAAACGATTCAATTGTAAGTTTTGTGATAGAGAAATGAATGTCAATGATAGAACATATAGAGTCAACCCATTCTGCTCTCACTGTTACGAAGAGAGATTAGTTGCTTCAGGTGCTATAGACTTACGGGGGAATCATCAATCTCTACAAATGGATGTTGATTATTCAGAAGTGGTTCCAGTAGATAAAGAAAAAACATGGTGTAAGAAAGAATGAGTTACGTATGACAAAGAAAAAGACACATGAAGAATTTGTTAAAGAGGTTAAAACCTTTGTAGGAAATGATTATGTTGTTATAGGAACTTATAAGGGAAGTAAAGAAAAAATAAGAATAAAACACTTACTTTGTAATCATGAATGGGATGTATTTCCGTATCAATTTTTGCATAGGAGTAAATGTTCTCACTGTGGAAAAGGTAGAAAGACAAAAGAGCAATTCCAAAAAGATGTTTTAAATCAGTGGGGCGATGAGTATGTTGTTATCGGAGAATATATTAATAATCGCACAAAAGTAAAAATGAAACACTTGGTTTGTGGCAGGGAGTGGGCATTTACACCTTTGAATTTAAAAAAATGCAAGGGATGTACAACTTGTAATAGTAAACAAATCAAAAGATATAAAAAAACACATGCGGATTTCATAAAAGAAGTCTATGAAAATGTTAAAAATGAATATAAAGTTTTAGGAACTTATAAAAATAATAGAGAAAAGATATTAATGCAACACACTACATGTGGTAATGAGTGGTTAGTCACACCTAAGAACTTTTTAACAAATAATAGCAGATGTCCAGAATGCAATTCTAAACAAAAAGGGATAAAAGATTTTAAAAAGAAAGTAAATCAAATAGTTGGTGATGAATATATAGTTGTTGGTGAGTATATAAACAATAAGACAAAAATAAGAATGTTGCACAGAAAATGTGGTGAAATAGTTGAAATTGCACCTAATAATTTTTCAAAAGGTTGTCGTTGTTCTAAATGTTCATCTAAAAAGGCTAATATCAAAAAACGGAAAACACACGCAGAGTTTGTATCTGATATTTATCGGTTAGAAGGCGACAAATACAGTGTTATAGGTAAATATATTGATGTTAAAACTCATGTGTCTTTAAAACATAATGAATGCGGTCATATATGGGACAGTACACCTCATAATTTTTTTGCAGGTAGAAGATGCCCGAAATGTAGAGCAAGCAAAGGGGAAAAAGAGATAGAAAAATTCTTACAAGAGCATAATATCGTTTATGAATCCCAATATATTGCAGAAGGATGTAGATACAAAAGAGACTTGAGATTTGACTTTGGTATTTTCAGTAATAATAATCTTGTGGCCGTAATTGAATATGATGGGCAACAACATATTACGCCAGTCTCTATTTTTGGTGGGAAAAAAGCTTTTGAAACTTTGCAAAAACGAGATGAGATAAAAAATAATTATTGTAAGGTAAATGGGATTAGAATGTTTAGAATACCATTTTGGGATATAGAGGATATTAATAAAATTTTATTTGACCTATTTATACCTTTTATCAGAGAAACGGAACAAATAGCATAATGGTCATATATTTATATTGACTATAGTCAATATAAATGAGAAGATGTTGCTAAGATACTTGTCATAAAATAAATAATAATTTTAGGAGAGATTTCATATGTTAGTAAAATTACCAGTTAATGTGACAGCAAATTTACCATTTAATGTGTTAGCAGATTTACCATTTCATTTATTAAAAGAACTACGAGTAAAACACTTTTCTCATAATGACTATGATGGGGTTGGTTGTGGCATTTTAACAAAATTAGCATTTAAGAACAGGAACGTTCGTTATTTAGATTATAAGCGAGTAG
>NZ_JAKUFQ010000100.1:0-19909 GCF_022663475.1 Bacillus cereus group sp. BfR-BA-01382 | reverse complement strand
TGTTTATATCGGAAGTTTAAAGAAAAGTAAACAAAATATATTTACTTCACTCACTACACTAGTATAGTCATCTATATTAATAACAAAAGCTATAATTTACAAGGAGAACACCTTATGAGTAAGAGAATAAACGAATTAGAATCATATGAGGACTAGCGGCTATAATAGTTGTATTTGGACATTTTTGTTTAATTATACCATAATTTGGAGATGAGAATTTTCTTGTTTTGGGTATTTGCTTTTCTTGGTTTGATTGTGATGGGATCTTACCCCTCTTTAGTAGACAAAAAGAAAAAGACTAAGTTATTAGTGTGTGTTGATATTCAATTGGGGCACACTGGTTTAATTTTTTTGTAAATGTGGAACAAATTTATTACTTAGATTGTCTATTAATTGTAATCCTAAAAATATAGTCGAACAGTAATAATGGTTTGATTTCTGCTAAAAGTAATGTGATAAGAACAATATTTAAAGTTAGATTACCTAAAAAAAAGAGTTCAAAAATTTAAAGTTTACCCTACTTTTTATTTTAATAGTTCCTTCTATCCTATATGTATATATGTACAATTCTCCCACTACACTAGTATAGTGGCCTTTATTAACAGTAAAATTTACAATTTACAAGGAGAAGACTTTATGAGTAAGAGAATAAAAGAGTTAGATTCTATACGGGGATTAGCAGCTATTACAGTGGTAATCGGACATTTTTGTTTGATGCTACCATCATTGCCTAATTCTATAAAACTATCACCTCTTAGGTTTTTATGGGCTGGTGGAGAAGCTGTAATCATTTTTTATGTACTCAGTGGTTTTGTGCTATCTATGGCACTCTATCATTCAAAAACAAATTATTGGGGTTATTTAATTAAGAGATTTGTACGAATCTATATCCCTTATTATTTCTGGATATTTATCACCTTTGCTTTATTTATTTTATTTTCATCATATGAAGTTACAGGACTTCGAGATTGGTTCTATGATAAGTGGCAAGGGCCAATAACAAAATTAGATATTATCAATCACTTTGTACTTCTTAATAACTTTTTTACGGATAATTATAATCCGGTTATCTGGTCATTAGCTCAAGAAATGCGTATATCTATCGTGTTTCCCTTGTTATTCCTTCTATTTTATAAACAGAGTTGGAAGAAAACGATACTGTTTGCTATGAGCTTTTCTTTAATTAGTATTTTTCTTAATATGTTGCATATTGGGAAAGCTGAGGGATTTTATAATGGTTATGCCGATACACTGCATTTCACATCTATGTTTATGGTCGGAATGTTACTTTTTAAGCATCAGGAAAAACTTACCCACTTATATAGAAATATGAAAAATTTAAAAAGAAATCTTCTTATCACACTAGGAATCTTTCTATATGTATACTCTACTGGAATTTTGCTGATTTCTCGTAGTGATACGGCTTTCCTATTAAAGGATTGGGGTGTCGTAATTGGCGTTAGTATACTGATTATAATGGCCATGAATAATCTAAAGGTAAAAGAAATTTTAAATAAGAGTGTATTTGTATACTTAGGAGAAATTTCATATAGTATCTATTTATGTCATTTTCCAATCATGATGGTACTATTTAAACTTTTGTATACAAAAATACCTATCCTTTTCCTTCTTATCTTATGTATTACAATGACAATACTTTGTTCTATAGTATCGTATCATTTAATTGAAAAGAAATGTATCAATTGGGCAAAACAAAGAACAAAAAATTTCAAAAAAAAGGTGTAATACTTGTAGGAGGAAGGAAACGATTCAAAAAATAAGCCGCCTTGAAAAATCCCCAATTCAAGCGGTTGTTTTTTCTGTAAATTCCTATATTAAACTTTACACCTAAAAAAAAATTTTGAGTCCAAAAAGGTACGGATTTTTTATAGGAGGAGTAATGTATGAAGCATACGATTAAAAAACGATTTATTATATTATTCTTTATTAGTATTTTAGGTTTAGGAACCATATCTGTAATATTTTATGTTAAGCATAAAACCAATATTCAAAGAAATAAAGCGATTGCTACCGAACAACGTTTATTGCAATATGAGCTAACCGTGAAAAGAGAATTAGAAAAATATAATTTAGAGGGTAAAACAGCAGTTTTATTAGGAATTATGTACCAAGAGAGTAGAGGTGAGGGAAACGACCCTATGCAGTCTTCTGAATCACTGGGATTAAAGCCAAATGAAATTCAAGAGACAAGCTTGAGCATTAGACAAGGGGTCAAACACTTTGCTCAAATGTACAAATATGGAACGGAAAAAGATGTTAGCATGGAGACAATTATTCAAAGCTATAATATGGGACCAGGATATATTGATTTTATTGCTAGTCAAGAAGTTAAACAACACTCGGAAGATTCGGCCAAAAATTTTTCTAAGATGAAAGTTGATCAAAATCCAGAGATGTACACTTGTGGTGGAAATAAAAAAAATTTTAGGTATCCATATTGTTATGGTGATTTCACATATGCAACAAGGGTGAATGAAAAAGTAAAGGGTATTGAAGAACTTCTCCGAAAAAATTCAAAGAGTAACTCAGGAAAATTATAATGTAATAATTTTAAGATTCGTGTGAGAGATGTATTAAACCAGGTCATAGTGATACCTGTATTCTAAAAATGGTCTGACTACATGCCAGGTTCAGATGAGTTTGGAGTGACTCATGCAAAGTAGGCAGGACTTAAAAAGCACTCCACCAAGCCACGAGAATTTAGGTTTTACCGTAGGTACCATTTCACGTTCAACAAAATAATATTAGGCTCATAATGTCTCCATTTAAATAAACTTTCCTTATCCACACTAATCAGTTACCTTTTAAAGTAGCCTCATCAGTATGGATAATTTTGAGAATGTTCAATATCTCCTTATTATTGTAAAATTATATTAATAAATGTTAATGTACACATAAAAAACAGGATAGTTCCTATAAAAAGTAAATACCACAATGTCTAGGGGGTTGAAATGGTGGGGAAGATAGTTTTTTTTAAAAAATTAGATAAGAAACTAATCTTTATTTTATTCATATTATGTATCACCAGTATTGTTGCAATATACAGCAGTCAGCAAACCGGGCAATATGGCAACCAAAATTTTGCTATGAAACAAATGGTAAATTACGCCATAGGTTTTGTTCTATTATTAATTGTTGCCAATATCGATTTAGATCAATTACAAAAATTAGCTTGGCCAATTTATATTGTGGGGTTCATCTCAATTATCATTTTAAAGGTATTACCAGTGTCAAGTTTTACACCTGAAATATTAGGGGCAAAAAGATGGTTTAGATTTCCAATTATTGGTGCTATTCAACCAGCTGAATTTTTTAAGCTTTCCTTAATTCTTCTGGCCGCAAGTTTAGTCGTAAAACATAATGCACAGTATATGGCACGGACATTTCAAACTGATTTACTTTTGATTGGTAAAATATGTTTGATAACTATTCCACCTGCGTTACTTGTATATAGTCAACCCGATACGGGAATGGTGTTCCTATATATAGCAGCGATTGCATGTATTATATTTATGTCAGGAATTCAAAAAAAGTTAATCGTACTATTTGCTGGGATTCCGATGACTGTATTGTCTGCTTTAATACTTATATACGTAAAATATCCAGATATTTTCTTCAATAAGTTAGTTACTTTATTAAAGCCCCACCAACAATCGCGAATTTTAGGTTGGTTAGATCCATTTCAGTATACAGATCAGGGATATCAAACGCAACAAGCACTTTTAGCTGTAGGTAGTGGAGGGATAGAAGGAAAAGGCTTCAGTTCTGGAAATGTTTATATTCCAGAAAAACATACTGATTTCATTTTTGCCACAATTGCCGAAGAGGGCGGTTTTATAGTTGCCACTTTTATAATATGTATATTCTTCTTAATGCTTTCCCGAATACTTATAATTGGTAATTCCGCAAATAATTTATTCGGCACCTTACTATGCGCAGGAATTGTAGGCATTCTAATGTTACAATTTTTTCAAAATATCGGTATGATTGTGGGATTAATGCCTGTCAAAGGTATTGCACTTCCATTTTTATCATATGGCGGAAGCTCTTTATTTTCGAACATGCTAATGATGGGGCTTATTCTATCCACACGAAAAACATACAAAGAATATATGTTTTCAGTGAATCAGCACTAAATATCAAATAAGAAGTACTTATACCTAATAATACGTGATGAATAAAAAAGGTTACAGAACTATAATTAAGTATTGTTAATAGACAGAGGGGGGAGAATAATAAACATTCTTCTCCCTTTGTCTGTAATTAGCATTTGCATTATCAACACACACATATATGTTGTAAGGAGTTGCTGGAGTGAGTTTTAAGGTTACAAAGGGGTAGCATGATGCACATTTTAACGTTTTTATACGTTAAGACATTGTCAAAACGTGAATTTTATTTGTCTTAAATACCTTCGTTTTTGAGAATGAATAAGTTGCTTAGAGTAGTAAAATCATCGTTTTTTTATGTCAAAATTTGCTTAGCGTATATTTTTGTTAAAATGTTGATGGTACGCCAATTGTCATTCTAGTCGTTCGAATTTTACAGAATTACAATGGTGAATACGAAAAAATGATTTCTAAATTTTAAAGATAAGTTCAACTTGCCATCGTAAGGAATAAAAATCGTATAGGTTCTGGTGCAAAAATAAAGTAAAAGAGAATAAAGCATATATATTCCTAAGGGAATCGTATTTTATGCTACAAGTCCAAACAATTTATGGACGAATTCTTTCTGATTTTGGATAGACTGGTTCCGCAAATTAATCTGTTCTTTTTTAATCATATGCATGGCTTCTACTCCAGAAAGAATAGATATAGCTGTGTCAAAAGATTTGGGCCCCAACATAGAACGGATACGCTTCTTTATAAAGCGATGATCTTGTTCTACTATATTATTTAAGTACTTTTGTTGTCTAAGTTGCATACCATCAGGTATGCTTTTTTCTTTTTTCAACTCTTCAATTGCTATAGGATAATTGGGATACTTATCGACTGTTATCACACGTGACTTTGAAACATGAAAAGACCGCAAAGCTTTCTTGAAAAAGTACTTTGCAGCCTTTTGGTCGCTTGTTTTGCTTAGACCAAAATCGATTGTGTTTCCTTTCGAATCGACAGTACGGTACAGGTACATTCATTGCCCTTTAACTTTTATATATGTTTCATCAACCCTCCAAGAATCATTGGTTTGCTTCAGGTGACGAAGAATTCGTTTGTCCAATTCAGGGCCATACTGATGAACCCAACACATAAACGTGGTATGAGAAATAGATAAGCCCCGTTCCTTACTTTGAACTTGGAAAACATACAAAACAAGATTTAATTGATATGCCTAATCAAAATCCGGATTCATTTGCAGTCGAATTAAAAGGAGAGCGTGTATAATATTACTGCTACTCCGGAACGTGTAAAAAAATACTTGCTAGGTTCTAATACAGACCCGGCACAATTATTAAAAAAATGAATGAAGCCACTAGGATTCAAGATCGAATGTCTGGATTAACGGAAGAACAAGTAGATAAACATTATATTCATTATGTAGAAGATAAAGATAATAAATCTGGCTTTATGTACGCAACTGAATATAGAACAGCGTATGTAGGAGATGCCATTCAACATGTATTAGATATCAATAAATTTACTACTGATGGATGGGGACCTTGGCATGAAGCTGGACATTTGAGACAACAGGTTCCTTGGAGATTCTATAATATGGGCGAAGTTCAAAATAATATTTACAGTCTCGCTGTAGAAAAAGCATTTGGACAACCATCACGTTTAGAAGAAGAAGGGGTTTATCCTAAGGTATCTAGATATTTAGTACAAGAAAATAAGAATTATGATGAAATTAGTGATGTTTTTGTAAAACTTGCTATGTTATGGCAATTACATCTAGCGTATGGAGAAGAATTCTATCCGAATTTGCATCAGCTGTATAGAGACATGCCTTCGAATGAGATTCCACAAACTGATGAAATGAAAAAACAATTATTTATGATTACAGCATCAAAAGCAGCAAAATAAAATTTGATTCCATCTTTTGAGAAATGGGGGTTGCGCCCAAATAATGATCCCCCCCAAAAATAGCGTCACTAGGGTATCCAAATTTAACGGCTGAAATTTGGGAAAGTACAGATTTTAATCCGATTAAACCGGATACACCGAATTCTTCGAATGTTTTAGAAGGAAGCCAATTTGCATGGTCGCTGAAAGGAATTGGAGATTTTGAATTCGCAAAAGTAAATTTAAATAAATCAACAGAAGAAATGCAAATTAATCTAAAAGCAGGTGTACCACATAACTACTTTGATAGTACATATGCAAGTATTAAAGTGCAAAACACATCAGGTAAAGTCGCCTATAACAAAGAGGTTTATGGGAATAAACAGTAAAATGATGAAACACAAAAAATTCTAGTAAAGATCGGTGATTTTATTGAACTTACACATCTAGAAGGCAGAGAGAGGGCAACATTAATAAATTTAGATAATAATAAACGTGAAAGCTTTGATAAAAAAGCAATGTATGAAGTTACAAAAGATGGCCTGAAAAAAGTAAATCAAATTGTTAATCCGAAACTAGATACAGAAGCTCCGACACAGCCACAAGGATTATATGCAAGCAACCTCACTTCTAACAGTGTAGAGATAAAATGGAATCCTTCTACAGACAATGTAGGTGTAAAAGAATATCAGGTATTACGTGATGGACAATTGATTCAAACTGTTCGAGGAACGACATTTACTGATCAAAACTTAACAGCTAATAAGGAATATAAATATGCAGTGAAGGCTGTAGATGCATTTAGAAATACATCAATTCAAAGTAATATTCTTCCGGTAAAAACAAAAGATCAAAATGTATCTTATGAAAAATGGGATCCGAAGAAGGCATATACAAAGGGAGATAAAGTAGAACATCAAGGGAAAGTGTATGAAGCGGTTCAAAATCATCAAGGAAATGGTGACCCAAATTGGATATTCGCTTTGGCATTATGGAATTCACTAGCATAGGGGTCTGATGTATATTGAAACTACGCCAAAATGTTTATGGTAATTATGAAGTTTCCCCTTATGCCCATCAAGCTAAGCCTTTTAATTACCCTCAAAACGAAAAAGTTATTTCTCTACAGTCATTTATGAAAAATTAATCGAATTTCTTTTTTTACAGATGATTAATTTTTAAAAATTATACTCAAGGGTTAGGGTCTTATAATAACTTTTATGAAGTATTAATACTTCATAAAAGTTATTGTGAATTTTGTGAATGAGTGTTTTTGACTTTCTACTTTAATAAATCCATGGTGAGCTTCGATAATTGATTTCGCTAGTGCTAAGCCAATTCCAATGGAACCTTCTTTATTAGAATTTTTTGTTTTGTAAAATCTATCGAATATATATGGCAAATCTTCTGATGCAATACCTTCACCAAAATCTTGAATTATTATTTCAATATGAATAGGAGAGTTTGTGACTTCAATATAAATAGAACTATTATCATTTGAATGTTCAATGGAATTCTTTAAAATATTTAATAATGCTTCTTGCATCCAAATACTGTCATGGAAAAGTGATATTTTTTCATTGGTTTTTAAATGTATGTTCATATTTTTTTTATTTAATTTACTGTTCAAACTAGAAATGACCTCATAAATTGTATCAATAATATCAGAGTTTTCTTTTTCAAATAGTATTGCTCTAGCATCTATTTTTGAAACTTTTAATAAATTATGTATTAAAAAGTTGATTCTTGAAATTTGAACATCATTATTGTGTAAAAAATGATTTTGTTGTTCATTTAATTTACCTTGTAATAAGATATCATTGTTCACTGTTAGTGTTGAGAGGGGTGTTTTTAGTTGATGAGAAATATCTTGTAAAGTTTGAATTAAAAATTGTTTCTCTTCCATTAAATTATGCATACTTTTTCTAATAACATTTTTCAGTTTATGAAAAGAATTAGCAAGTTTAGCTAGATCACCTTCTCTATTTTCCTTGATATCAATGGTGTAATCACCTTCAATAATTTTATTCGCTGCAACTGTTACATTTCTAATTTTTAAGAAAAAAGATTTATATTGTAAGTAATTTAGAAAAATTAGGATTAAGCTAAATACTATTGCTCCAAGGAACATGTATTTATTGTTTTGGGATATATGTTTATTTAAATAAGGAAAAAGTCTTGAATCCAATTCAGCAGATAGACCATATTGTTTTAATAGCATTTCTCCATCACTGGAATAATCTTTTTTATTGGCTGTATCATTTGTAAATGCTTGTATTATTTCGTATTCATTTTCTGGGTTTTGTTCAATTAGTTTTCCAGTAATTTCACTCCAAATAGTAATATAATCATTTTTTAAATGGTCATATAGAATATGAACTGTGATAACTTGATATATAATAAATAAAAAAGAGATTAATGCTAATGTAAGTATATTAATTTTTATTTCTCTATTTATCATTAAATTACTCCTTACTGACGTCTTTATTCCAGAAATATCCGACACCTCTTTGTGTGATTATACAGTCAGGATTTTGTGGATTATCCTCAATTTTACTTCTCAATCTTTTTACATAAACAGAAAGAGTATTTTCATCAAAAAACACTTCACCTTCATCTGCTATTTTTTTCAATATCTCATTTCTTTGTAACACTTTATGAGGATTTAGCATTAACTTTAATAAGAGTTTGTATTCTAAATGTGTTAAATTTATACTTTTCTCATGCTTAAAAGCCCTGGCCGCTTCAACTTCAAGCTGTATATTTTCAGACCTCAATATAGTATTAGAAGCTGTTTTAATTTTTTTTCTTAATTGTACCTTTACTCTAGATAATAGCTCTTTTACCCTGAAGGGTTTTGTTATATAATCATCTCCACCAATATCAAGGCCCATTACTACATTTGCCTCCTCATCCAGTGCTGTGAGAAAAATAATAGGTATATCACCTTTTCTTTTAAGATAGGTACATAAATCATACCCATTTCCATCTGGGAGTCCAACATCCAATATAGCTAAGTCAAATTTATTATTTTCGTATTGGTCTTTTGCATCTTGTACAGTAGAGACCCTTATAACTTCAAGTCCTTCTCCTTTTAGAGTAAACTCAATAGCCATTCCTAGATCGTTATCGTCTTCAACGAATAATACTTTATCCACAGTATCTCTCCTCATTTGTCTTTGATTATGGCAGTATTTTAGATTATGACAGTTATTTTACACGTTGATTGGTTAATTTAAAATAGTTTAGTATGGAAATGGACTTTTAGAGGCTTTTCTGAGTATAAGCATAATACCCAAATCGGCTTAAAACTTTTCAGTATATAATGAGATACAACAATTACTTAAAGCAGAATATTTACGTAATTCATACATGTACTTGCTTATATTTTGAAAAACCTTGTAATAGTGTCTTGTTGAATTTGTACGTTTTTATACAATCAGTAATGTTTTGTTTAAGTTATCTTATACAAAAATGTTAAATGATATTTGAATTCGCATTAATTATGTAAATGGATTTAAAAAAACAGATCATTGAGAATAAGAGCTGGATGGGAGCGGATTTTTTAGAATTTGAAAAGTATGTGTGTACTTAAATAAGTGTATAAAAGCCGTTTAATTTTAAAGTATATCTTGATCAGAGTTACGAGCATATAAAAAGTTAGATTTAGTAATCTTACTAAACTGTAAGATTAAAGTATATATAGTAAGACAAGCGTTATTCAATTAGCAATTAAAGACGTCTATACTGAAGGTAAGCATTCTTTATTAAGACTTGTAGCATTTTAGCCACTGTTTATTTAAAGAAAAAACCTACTGTCTAATCCCAGATTAAACTTAGTATATGAGGAGGAAGAAAATGAAAAAGATAATAGGATTTCTAGTAGTAACAGCAATTTTTATAGGTATAGGGTTTGCTGTAAATCGGTATATACATGGTCCCTCACAACCAGTAAACGGTATCATGGTATCGGGAACGAAAGAAAATATATATGCTGTAAAAAAACTTTATAAAGATCAAAACGTACAAACAGCAGATTATAGTTATAAGTTGGTCACAGAATTAATAAAACAAGAACTCACTACCGAACAGAAAGAACAAATTAAGAAACAATGGAAAGAAAAAAGAGAAAATATGACTGAAGAAGAGATGGACAAGGAACTTGATAAACCATCTGTTAGAAAGAAACAATATGCGGTAATTACAAAATCTACAGCTGAAAAATTCTTAAAAAAAGGAATTGTAAGAAGGCCCTTATCAAAAGAAGATAGTTCATTGACTTCAACCCCGGTAAAAGAAATAAAAGGATTAGCGAGTGAAAAAAACATATTTTATAAGAAAAATGTGGAAGATGAGGAAATAAAGGATGGCAAGTTAAATTTAAATGGACAAATGATACCTGTTCAACATATTGAACAACATAATTGGATTGGCTATTTTTCATCACCGATAGTAATTGTTAATGAGGAAACATATAAACAAGTAAAAGAAAAAGAAGTAAACCTTTCATTAATTCAGTTTGCAAAAGAAAATTTTGATTATAAAAATAAAAACAAGGTAAAAAAGGTGGTCGAAAACATTTCAAAAGTATATGAAGTGAGAGACCAGAATGGTGAATACGATAGGGATAAAATCTATTTTGTAGAGATTCAAAATTAATCTGTGAAAAGGATGAGTTGTATGGAGGTTGTTAGATTAGAAAATGTAGTAAAAAAATATGGAGAGGGAGAAACGCAAGTACAGGCGTTAAAAGGAATTAATCTTTCCATTCATAGGGGCGAATTCGTAACCATAGTTGGAGCATCAGGTTCTGGTAAAAGTACCTTATTGCATATTTTAGGAGGGCTGGATCATCCGAGTTCGGGAAATGTGTTTATAGGTGATGAAAATGTCTACAATTATGAAGATAATGAACTCTCTATTTTTCGCCGAAGAAAAGTTGGCTTTATATTTCAGTTTTTTAATTTAATTCCTGTCTTAAATGTACAAGAAAATATTGCTTTGCCAGCTCTATTGGACGAAGAACAGGTAGATGAACATTACCTGGATGAAATTATAAAAACGCTAGGGTTAAATGAAAGACGAGATCATTTGCCTTCTGAATTATCGGGTGGTCAACAACAAAGGGTTTCTATTGGTAGATCTCTTATAAATAAACCCGATATTATCTTAGCGGATGAACCAACCGGAAATCTAGATACAAAAAATACAAAAGAAGTTCTGAATTTATTAAAAGTAACGGCTAAAAAATATAATCAGACGGTGATTTTAATTACCCATGACCCTGCTATCGCATCAAACTCTGATCGAATTATAACCATTACAGATGGCATGATTATTTCAGATGAAAAATTAGTGCAAAATCAAGAGAAATGTGGAGGGGAGGAGTATTGATTCATAGTTACAAACAGTTAAGTCAAAAATATATCAGAAGTAATATAAAACGTACCCTGCTAACATTAACAGGTATTATTCTAGCATTGACGCTAATAACAACGATTGGACTTTTTTTTAATAGTGGATACACTTCGGGAATTGATAATGCTAAAAAAGGTTCTATGGGTTCTGCAAATATTTCAGTTGAAAATTATAATCAAAAGCTTTTCAATATGATAAAAAGTAATCCGAATATATCTTCTTATGGCATCATAACTCCAGGAGAGGTGCTCCATGTTGATGATATAGTTGTTTCTTATATGTATGCAGATCATCAAGCATTGAAGCTGTTACAGTCTAGTATTCCTGTAGAAGGTAAGCTGCCTTCAAATGAAAACGAGGCTGTTTTGGAAAAATGGATGCTGCCTTACTTCGGTCCCAATCTTAAATTAGGCGGTATGTTTACTATTCATGAAAAAAAATATAAACTAGTTGGTTTGCTAAATAAGTCTAGTAGTACTCAGGAAAATAAAACTGGTCAATTATTTACATATAAAAATAAGTTCAAAGTTGGTGAAGGTAGCGTATTGATTGAATTGCATAAGTACGCAAACTTTGATAAAGTTGAAAACCAATTTAAATTATTGACGAATAAAAAAAATATAAGAGTAAATGACGAATTAAATAGAGCCTTAAAGCCTAGTGTGGAGATAATGGTGGCAGCCGCTATTAGTATTGGGATTGTTGTGATTTCTACGATTGTTATTATTTACAATGCATTTCAAATTAGTATAGTAGAGCGAATGAAACAGTTTGGGCTATTGAGGAGTATTGGAGCTACAAAAAAACAAATCAGAAAAATTGTGATAAGAGAAGCAACATTTCTTTCTATTATTGCTATCTTTTTTGGGATTTTGTGTAGTATATCAGTAGTCTTTTTACTTAATCAAGTACTGATAAAAGTACTTAAAAACTCTATGGGATATACAATTAAATTAGATTGGTTAATTATATGTGTAAGTTCGTTAATTACATTGATAACTGTTTATATTTCAAGCTATTTTCCTGCTTTTTTTGCAGGTAGAATTTCACCGCTACTGGCCGTAAGTAGCCGATTGGCTATAAAAAAAGAAAAAATAAAGAAAAAAAGGAGAACAAAACTAAAGAAACCACTATCTTTTCCGTTAAGTATGGGATTGAAAAATATCCAAAGAAATCCCAATAGATATACAGTTACAATTTTGTCTATTATTATAAGTAGTGTACTGTATATCACGTTTACGTTTCTCATAGATACTGTCATTCAGCGTAAACAACCGGAAATTCAAGCTCTAAAATCGGATATATCAGTTACGGTTAATTCAAATTTAGACAAACCTAGCATAGATCGTATGAGTCGAAATATTTATAAAGTTAATAACGTAGAGAATCTGTACAAGCAATATCAGGCAAATGATTTTTATACGAAAGTACCAAAAAATAAACAAATTAAAGAATTACAAGGAAATGAATCGCTGTATCATAAAGTAAAATACAATAATCAAACTGTAGAAATTATGGAAACACAAATAAAAGCATACGATGAGAATAGTTTAAAGAAACTAGCTGAAAATGTAACTAGTGGAAGAATTGATATTTCAAAATTAAATCGTGAAAAAGAGGTTATTTTAGTAAAGCAAGCTGCATCAAATGATATGAATACAAGTAAAAAATATATAGGTTCTCTAAGTACTTTTCAGGTAGGGGATGAAATCCAAATAACAAGTCGGCAGGAAAGAAAACCTACAGAGGAAATCTCCTACAATGAAGAAAAACTAGAAACTTTAAAAATAGCTGCAATTGTAGAATTGGATATTTTTAATATGAGCAGAGTGATGGATACCATAACTTTTATTACTAGTGAACAAATAGCGGAAAATATTACACCATCTCCACAAAAATTAAAAGGTTTTGAAATTGATTTAGAGAATCAATCTCAGGCTGATGCTACAATTTTAGATATACAAAAGAAAATGGGTGGAGATGCATCTATAGAAGTAAAAAATAATATTGTTCAAAGTAATTTCCATACTGACAATATACTTTATATAAAAATATTAGGGTACGGATTTATAGCTGTTATTACACTAATTGGTTGTGTAAATATTTTAAATACTATAACAGTCAGCATCATTATGAGAAGAAAAGAATTAGCTGCTTTAAAATCGATTGGTATGTCGCAAAAGGATTTGAAAAAGATGGTTATATACGAAGGACTCCTGTACGGTTTCTTTGGAAGCATACAAGGGATCTTTTTCGGCTGTATGCTGTCGTATATTCTTTATGTAGCACTGTCAAATACGGTGTCGTTTGAATGGAGTATTCCTTATCAATCTAGCTTTATCACATTTATAATTGCACTGTTGATTAGTTATGTATCGGTACTAATTCCGCTTCAGAAAATTAAAAAGGATAACGTTATAGATGTAATTAGAGAAGAATAGCAGTAGTCATAGCAATATGTGATTCTGAGGTTCAGGTGAGATACATGTACAAAGGTTCATGATATGTATTTTAACTGTTGAACCAAATAATTCGGCTGCTGCAGTTAAATCGGGGATTAGCTATGTATCATGTTCTCAAGATGCTAACGGTATCACCTTCTATTTCAGTAATGCTGAAGCTAAAAAACTTTCATACTAACTTACTAAATGGTCGTACATTGAAGCAGGTGTTGCCGCTTTTGGTATTATACTAGCGGCGGCAGCAGCATCGGCTGTTGGTTTAATTGCGGTAGGTTTAGCATATATAGCTAATGAAATTAATTACAAAACGACAAAAAGGGTTGTTTGAATTTACTATAGTACTTGGAATATGCTTAAACCGGTACAAGTATCCAGTAGATAAATTTAATGTTATAAAAGAAGACACTAAGTATTTAGTGTTTTCTTTTTTTTAGGAGGATATATATTATGGAGGTACTCTAACGTAGGTTTATTAAAATTCACTTTACACTATTCAGTTTCGCTGGTTATTATAATTTTATGTATTGACCTTATGAAGTCGGACATTAAACCTGCAATCAAATTTATATTTTTGGGTGTATCTATAATTGGTATTCTTGGGAATCTTGTTGTAGGAACGAAGCTCATATTTGAATGAATCTACTTCTTATTAATATTTAAGACACTTAAATTATTAATACATTTGAGCGTCTTGAATATATTTTATTCTCTAAATACTGTTGGATTTTCAACTCTGATTGATTTCACTTCTCCACATTCTAAACAGAATGTGTTTAATAGTTTGGAACGCTTCCCTCCTGAAAAGAACCTACTAGATTCATCTTCGCAAACATACGCATGATAAGCGCTTCCACCCCTTCCCTAAAATTCGTAGGACCACAATTGTCACATTTCTTATTTTTTATATTAATAACGCTCCTTTTGGTGGTTATTTATTTTGTATACTCTAATTTCTTCATCCATCTTAATTTGCAAGCTTGGAAAAAGACCTCAAAAATTTCATCGTAAGGGTAATTTAGATAGATCAACTTTATAAACATTAAATAGTGGTTGGCCAGCTTTAACAAGTGGTAGTGTAGAACCAGTTAGCGACTCCGGATCTAAGCCTAGTATATTACTTCCATAAAAAATGAGCGCGGCTAATGGAGAGAATTCCGTTTCGTA
Source organism: Bacillus cereus group sp. BfR-BA-01382 (assembly GCF_022663475.1). Classification (NCBI taxonomy): domain Bacteria; kingdom Bacillati; phylum Bacillota; class Bacilli; order Caryophanales; family Bacillaceae; genus Bacillus; species Bacillus cereus group sp. BfR-BA-01382. The sequence goes on along the minus strand of NZ_JAKUFQ010000100.1, from coordinate 4,839 downwards.
TATATTTGAATATAATTATTTATAAATTTTAGGTTAAGCAGTTATATATAGGTCTGTTTTATATTCAGGATTTTTTCTGATTTTACCAATTTCTTTTATATCTAATAATTTTTGATAATTACGTGCATGTTCTTCATTTGTAAAATGCATTTCTGCATCTCCTTTATAATAGAAGTGAATTGAATTTGTTATAAATTTTGTTTTCTATAAACTGTAACATATCCCTTTTTAAAATTTTGTGAAATATTTTGTTGAGGGACGTTTTGTTAGCTATAAATACCGTAGTATAAGAAGTGTAGTTACCTATAAATAACGAAGATAATGATATTTACGTTAGATGAAATTATGACACCAAGAGAAGCGTGTGATCGTTGGGGAATTACAATTGATAGTTTACATATGAAATTAAAAAGATTGAAAAATAGTGATGCGTTAAACGGATTAATCAAAGATGGTAAAGCGAAATATTATAAACCTGATGGGAAGCAATGGAGGTATTGTATCCGGAGGGAAAATGTGTCCAATCTTTAATTTGAAATGTTTGGTCATGGAGCAGGGCATAGAGATGAAGTTATAGAACAAGAGCAGAGTGTACACGAAAATTTCAGGAAAGACACAAGAAAAATAGCTGAGAATTACAGTGTTTTTTTGAAAAGGCGGCTCTCTGAACTTCAAATTGAAAAAATATATTCCTTTGGGTTTTCATATGGTGATGTAAATCAGGTTTATTTAATAAGATTATTCGAAAGTCTCAGAGATACTAGTGGTATTGCTTAATTCTTTAACAGTTATGATAAAGAACGTGAAGAAGAATTTAAGGATATACTAGAAAAATACGGATTCAATGGGGTATATGTTCGATATAGTGTTAAATCATAACACAAAATTATAATTTCACATACCTTACTGAAAATTAATTTAGTGATTGACACAATAATCTCAAGAGTGCTACGTTCTAAGTGTTAAAGTAATAAGAGGTTTATTATTTAGATGAAGCATATATGAGAAAAGGTATTGGAATACGTTTAGACACATTCTTAATACAAAATAACCGATTCCCTGTACCGATTGAGGAATCGGTTATTTATTTTAATTAGATGCTATTATCTAGTGGGCTACTTTTTCCATCTTTTCACCAAAAGGGCCTTCAAACAGAAAAGCAACTTGTAATAAATATGTTATTATTAATCACTCCTATTTTTAATGAGAAGTTCAAAAAGAATTTCTTTAATTTGTTTGCTACCAGAGAAAAGCTCCCTTTGTGCAAAAAAATTTACCGCATTTTTTGTACAAAAACCTCATATATTTAAGCATAATTTATTGGGAGGTTGATTATGAGCATGTATTCAAAAATACAAGAAAGTGCGAAGCGTATAAATGAATTAAATAACCATCAAAAGAAACTAGAACGCGAAAAAAATATATTAAAAAATGAGTTTTATAGATTGTTGAAAGAAAATAAACAAGACAAAGATACTCCCGAGGAGATAGGAGCATTGAATAATTAGTCTCAATTCAAAGTTTTATTTGAATTTTAGTCAACTTCAGAAGCATGAAAATAGTTTAACTTCAGTACTTGGTTAGCTATAAGTATTTTTGATACTATATTTATTCGTAAATTTGACACAACCTTTTATGATATATACATGTTATACTTAATTGCATAGTAAATAAATTGTATCCCAGTACATTACTTACTATTACTAGTACCCAAATAACTTAATATGATACGGTAAAAGGCCTCTTTTCAACGAGAAAAGAGGCCTTTTTTTATTAATATATAATTAAGTATATGTTATAAAGTAAAAAGGAAACTTTATATTAATTTTGTGAATTTTAAAGTCATAAATACATTAAAAATAAGCGTAGTTTAAAATATATTAATTTATATTTCTTTCATAGAGTTAAGATAAGGATCATATATTATAACAACATGTTACATTGAAAGGGTGAATATATGATTTCATCGTATTCGGTAAGTTATATTTTAGTGACGGGTAATACTGCTATAAAAAAGGTAGCTAGAGTTCATGCATCCTCAGAAGTTTATGCTGTTAATAAGATTAAAAGAGAATTAGAACGTAGGTTTTCACAGCCAACAAAAATTGAGGTTTATCCAGTTTAATAAGAAGGGTATAAAAAGTGGAATCATCCTTTGTTTTCTTATTAATTCATATGTAATTATTATGGATTAAAACTCTAATTCTTTAATTAAAATTTCCGCTATATTATCTTAAAAAAGAGCCCTTTTATTTTATTCCCATCAAGCTAACACTTGGAGGTATCCATAAAACAAAAATTTTATCACTGTAATTATTATTTATTAGATATCCGTTTATGTTCTTGTCTTAGGGAAAAAATATTTTTTAGAATGATGGGTGTGGGATTACTACCAGCATTTCGGAAAAAACATGCTAAGAAAATAAGTAATAAAAAGCTAATTCTATTTTACTCATAAGATAGAATTAGCTTTTATATAGAGTGCTTTACTATACTACTTTTAAAAAATTTAAGTGTGATTACCAATCACACTTTATTCTTAAATAGCTCTATGTTCGCTCGCTAATTAAAAAAATATAGAGTTGAATCATTTTGTTAAATAAAGTCAGTACTTTTTTAGAGAAGTCTTCAATATTTTCGTAAGCAATTTATACTCTTTTACTTTCTGCCACCCAAAATTATTGCATTTCCTACTACTTTTTTATTCAATAAGAGCTTTGGTAATTTCATTTCTTCAGCAAGTTTGTAGCTATTCGATTTAGAGATATGGAGTTTCTCTAGGTCATTTAAGAGCTCTTTTGTATCCCAAAATATTTTTAATCCATAAATAAATCTAAGAAGATAAATTCGCCACCAGGTTTTAATACCCTTAAAGCCTCTTTAATTACTTCTATTTTAGCATTCTGTTGGCATTGATCCCTTGAGTATTCCCAACTCTTCCCCCAATAATCAATTCCATTTAAAAAGGATTTAGGAAAAGCTATTGCAAGATTAATAATCAATGACCCACTACCTGTTCCTATATCTAATATTTTTCCTTTTCCATCCCAATTCACTTTTTTTACAATTAAATCATGTGTTTTTGATTGGTAATTCTCTCCGAACGTTACGAATTGATAAGTTGAATAAGAAAGTATAAACGTTATATAAATAAAAGGTATCGCTATAATCCCTGATAGGATTCGCAGATAGAAAGTAATAGGCAATAATGTTATAAATAGAAGAATTATTGAACTGATCAAAAATACAATCAGTTTTTTCATTCGAATCCAAGTCTGATATTTAGTTTTTTTCTCATTAGCACCATTCCTGTATATTTTTCACACATGGATTTATCCGTTATAAGATACTTTTATCTAGCCCCTCCTATCAGATTATTTTTGGCTACTAACAAATAATAGGTTTTTAAACAACCCTTAAGTCGCTGCAATTCATTTTCATAGCTCCATATGCCATGCTCCAATATTTTTTCCAAAAGAAATTTTTCTCGGTTACTAGGGGCAGATTTAAAATAAACCATATGTTATCCGAACTTGGGTTCTTCTAATTTTATTATTTTTGCCAAGAAGACTCCTTCCTCAAGGAACGCGAAATGAGTAGGTGGGAGATGAATTGGCTTCGGACAAGGGATGGCAGTAAGTAATCTTAATCGTTCGACATACATAAATTGTTACTTCACTACCTATCGAGTGTATGTTCGTTATATGATAGGCGCATTCCGAAATGGAGGTGAAATGAATGATGATTAATAAAGCATATAAATTTCGTACCTATTCAAATAAAACACAAGCAACCCTAATCAATAAAACGATTGGTTGTTCTCGTTTTGTATTCAATCACTTCCTATCACTATGGGATAATGCATACATAGAAACAGGAAAAGGTTTGACATATGGTACATGCTCTGCCAAACTTCCTGCCATGAAGGAAGAGTTTGTATGGCTAAAAGAAGTGGATAGTATTGCGATTCAGTCGTTTGTTCGCAACCTTGCGGATGCTTATACACGCTTTTTCAAAAAACAAAATTAAATTGCCAAAACTAGGTCTTATTTGACTTGCCAAAAGTCGTGAAGTAAAGGGACGTATTTTAAATGCTACAGTTAGACGGAACCCTTCTGGTAGATATTTAGTGTCACTATTAGTTGAAACAGAAGTACAAGAACTTCCGAAAACCCATTCTTACATTGGGATAGATGTAGGACTAAAAAAAAATGCCATTTTGTCAGATGGAACACCCTATAAAAATCCGAAGTTTTTCTGATTATTAGAAGAGAAATTGTCGAAAGCACAGCGTGTTCTCTCTAGAAGTATGAAAGAACCTTCTGGCTGGAATAAACAACGAGTAAAGGTAGCTAGAATTTATGAAAACATGGTAAATTATAGAAAATATTACTGGGACAAAACTTTAAATGAAATCATCAAAAACCATGATGTTATCGGTATAGAAGATTTGCAAGTATTGAATATGATGAAAAATCGTAAGTATAAGTTAGCAAAAGCAATTAGTGAGGTTTCCTGGTCACAGTTTCGAACCATTTTGGAATATAAAGCAAAATGGTACGGCAAACAAGTCATTATCGTATTGAAAACATTGGCTTCAAGCCACTTCCCATGAAACGCTCGTTGGTTTCAAGTTTTCGTAGCAACAGAACCTTTAATTTCTAATGGTCCCAGTATCTTTTATTTTGACATGTGTCTTTATATTTATTTTAGCCTCTGCTAATGTTTGCAACCAATCTCCTTTTACTTTTTTCCACTCTTTATATTGAAAGGCTCTAGCATATAGGGATAATCCGATTGGATCAATTTTATTCTGCTGTATTTGATTTAATATATTTT
>NZ_JAKUFQ010000099.1:0-20089 GCF_022663475.1 Bacillus cereus group sp. BfR-BA-01382 | reverse complement strand
TCTCAGTCCCAGTGTGGCCGATCACCCTCTCAGGTCGGCTACGCATCGTTGCCTTGGTGAGCCGTTACCTCACCAACTAGCTAATGCGACGCGGGTCCATCCATAAGTGACAGCCGAAGCCGCCTTTCAATTTCGAACCATGCAGTTCAAAATGTTATCCGGTATTAGCCCCGGTTTCCCGGAGTTATCCCAGTCTTATGGGCAGGTTACCCACGTGTTACTCACCCGTCCGCCGCTAACTTCTTGAGAGCAAGCTCTCAATCCATTCGCTCGACTTGCATGTATTAGGCACGCCGCCAGCGTTCATCCTGAGCCAGGATCAAACTCTCCAATAAAGTTAGTTTGTCTAGCATCTAAAAATAAAAATTGACGTTTCACGTTGTTTGTTTCGTTCAGTTTTCAAAGAACTTGTCCACCGCTTCAGAAGCGACTTCATCATATTAACATCTTCATTTTTCGATGTCAACTAAGTTTTAAAATTTATTTTTTGTCGTTTTTCTGCGTTTCCGCATCAGCGACGTTTATTAATATACCATCATGTTTTTTAAATAACAAGTGTTTTTTATAAAAAACACAAAAAAATTATCTATCCTACTTTTTCTATAAAAAGAACTGTTATCCTTTCTACTAAAAATAGTTATTCTGATTGTATACTACTACACTTCATTCAACCAAATTGCATTTCACAATACCTTCCCAGATTTTCATTCTCTTCTATATAAAAATTTATAATAATTATCCTTCTATAGAATAGCGATATAAATTAGTCGTAAGAAAAAATTACATCCCAATTAAATAGCCAACCACACGCATTAATCCCTTCCTTCCCATTCAAAAATTTAATTCCCTACAAATAACAACATTCCAACGCAAATATAAACTTAAGAATATTATTAGAATTTTTTTACATTTAATTAATGAAAGATATCCATTTTTTGTTATATAGTAAGAAAGGACGTATTCACCTATAAATAAAGCAATGGAGGAATTATTTTATGGATAGGTTAACAAAGTTTTCATTAAAAAACCGCTCCGCCATTATCATCATGGTTTTTCTCATTTCCATACTCGGTGTTTATTCCGGCTCTAAATTACCTATGGAATTTTTGCCAAGTATCGATAATCCAGCAATCACCGTCACAACCTTATCTCAGGGACTTGACGCTGAAACGATGACAAAAGACGTAACTGACCCTCTCGAAAAACAATTTCGTAATTTGGAACATATCGATACCATCACTTCTTCTACGCACGAGGGATTATCACGTATCGACATTGCATATACATCAAAAGCAAACATGAAAGATGCAGCACGCGAAGTCGAAAAAGCCGTCAATACAATTAAATTACCTAAAGATGTAACCAAGCCCGTAGTTAGTCAATTAAACACTTCTATGATTCCACTCGCCCAAATTACTATCCAGAAACAAAACGGTTTTTCAAAAGCAGATGAAAAACAAATTGAAAAAGAAATCGTACCACAACTCGAAAACATTGATGGTGTTGCCAACGTTATGTTTTTCGGAAAATCAACCTCTGAATTATCTATCGTACTTGATCCGAACCAATTAAAAAACAAAAACGTAACATCACAGCAGGTACTAACTGTTTTACAAGGAAAAGAAACTTCTACTCCAGCCGGGGCAATTACTGTTAATCAGGAAGAATACAACCTCCGCGTCATCGGGGACATAAAAAATGTAAATGACATTAAAAACATCACTGTGGCACCCCAAGTGAAATTACAAGACATTGCTCAAATCAAAATCAAACAACACTACGATACAATCTCACATATAAACGGCGAAGAAGGCACAGGGTTAATCATCATGAAAGAACCGAGTAAAAATGCAGTTGCCATCGGAAAAGAGATTGATAAAAAAGTTAAAGAGATAAATAAGGAATATAAAGATCAATTTTCTATTAAACTTTTGGCTTCAACCCATGAACAAGTTGAAAATGCTGTTACTAGCATGGGAAAAGAAGTAATACTTGGAGCAATCGCTGCAACTCTAATTATCTTAATCTTTTTACGTAACTTCCGAACAACACTCATCGCTGTTGTCAGTATTCCATTATCTATTTTATTAACACTCTTTTTACTACATCAATCTAACATCACACTTAACATTTTAACCCTTGGTGGTTTAGCTGTTGCGGTTGGACGTCTCGTCGATGATAGTATCGTTGTCATCGAGAATATTTTCCGCCGTTTACAAAAAGATTCTTTCTCTAAAAATATTATTCTTGATGCAACGAAAGAGGTCGCCGTCGCAATTACTTCTTCTACTTTAACAACGGTCGCTGTTTTTTTACCTATCGGCCTCGTATCAGGAGCAATCGGAAAATTAATGTTACCTATGGTATTAGCAGTTGTATATTCTATTCTATCATCCTTAATCGTTGCACTAACAGTTGTTCCACTTATGGCTTTTTTACTACTCAAAAAAACAAAGCATCGAAAGCCAAGTTCTTCATCACGATATGTTGCTACCTTAAAGTGGTCTCTTTCTCATAAATTCATTATTCTACTTACTGCATTTTTATTATTTGCAGGATCAATTGCAGCCTATATATTACTACCGAAAGCAAACATAAAATCTGAGGACGACACAATGTTATCTATTAACATGACATTTCCAGCCGATTATAATGCTGAAGCTCAAAAACAAAAAGCATTCGATTTCGAAAAGAAATTACTTTCTAATTCAGATGTAACAGACGTTATTTTACGAATGGGATCTAGCGCAGAAGATGCACAATGGGGGCAAACAACTAAAAATAACCTTGCTAGTATATTTGTAGTCTTTAAAAAAGGTTCTGATATTGATCAATATATTAAAGAGTTAAAAAAGGAAAATAAAACTTTTGAACCTGCTGAACTTGATTATATAAAAACAAGTTATTCAAGCTCTGGTGGCGGCAACAACTTACAATTTAACGTAACAGCTACTAACGAAGCAGATTTAAAAGAGGCGGCTACTATCGTTGAAACAAAACTAAAAAGCATGGATGATCTTTCTAAAGTAAAAACGAATTTAGAAGACTCTAAGAAAGAATGGCAAATTCATATTGATCAAACAAAGGCTGAACAACTAGGTTTAACACCAGAAATAGCTGCGCAACAAGTAGCATTCCTTATGAAGAAGTCACCTATTGGCGAAATTACAATTAATAATGAAAAAACTACTATTATGATAGAACATAAAAAGGAAAACATTACTAAACAAGAAGATATTTTAAATACAAACATACTATCACCTATTAATGGACCAATTCCTTTAAAAGACATCGCAACTATTTTAGAAAAACAAACGCAAACAGAAATTTTCCATAAAGACGGAAAAGAAACAATTCAAATTACCGCCGAAGCTTCAAATGAAGATTTGAGTAAAGTAAACAAAGCAGTAAATAAAGCGATAACTGACTTAGATTTACCTAGCGGTTCAAAAGTAAATATCGCAGGAGCTACTGAATCTATGCAAGAGAATTTTACAGATTTATTCAAAATTATGGGGATCGCAATCGGGATTGTATATTTAATTATGGTTATCACCTTCGGGCAAGCACGTGCTCCTTTTGCAATCCTATTCTCCTTGCCGTTAGCTGCTGTCGGTGGTATTTTAGGATTAATCATTTCACGAACACCTGTTGATGTAAATTCCTTGATCGGTGCATTAATGTTAATTGGGATTGTCGTTACAAACGCTATTGTATTAATAGAAAGGGTCCAACAAAATCGGGAACACGGACTGGAAACGAGAGAAGCCTTACTGGAAGCAGGTTCTACTAGACTACGTCCAATTATTATGACGGCTATAACAACAATCGTCGCTATGCTACCACTCTTATTCGGTCAATCGCAAGCAGGAAGTATGGTATCAAAAAGTTTAGCCGTAGTTGTCATCGGTGGTTTAACAGTCTCAACTGTTCTTACATTAGTAGTCGTTCCAGTTATGTATGAACTATTAGATAAAATCGGAAAAAAAAGGCGCTCCCGTAGAAAAATAAGCACTTCTACAGAAACACCCGATATTTAAAACCAAAAGGCGTTATCTTCACGAATGAAGATAACGCCTTTTCTCTATCTACTCATATAATCTATCATGTTTTCCGCATACCGCTCTAGAGGTTCACTAGAATCCACAATAAGATATTCACTATTTAAAGGTTTCTTACTACCATTTAACCACTTTTTAAAACCTACTTCCGACCTCACTTTTTCAATTTGACTAATCATACGCTTACGTGTTTGCAGTCTCGCATTAATCTCTTCCATATCATTAAGATAACACTCAATATATTTATATTTCACACCATGTTTATTTGATAATTTAATCCCTTTTTCAACCATTCCCTCATATAAACATGGACTATCCAATATAACACTATGCCCTTGTTCTAAATAAGAATCAATCAATGCCCATTCAGCATCATATGCAAGTCCACCAACTATCGTTGATTCAATACCTTTCACTTCTAGTGATTTTAACAATGCTGATTTCAAAACGTCATGATCTACAATTATAGCACCTGTTAACTTCGCTATATACTTAGAAACTGTGGATTTTCCCGCCCCTGGAAAACCTGACATTTGCAGAAAAAACAAATTAAATCCACTCCCTCATTTTCACCTCTTTATCTATATAACGAATTACAAATTCAACAATCGCTATACCTTTTCCTTCTATATTAAAATGCAAAAAGAACCCTCTACTTATAAATAGAGAGTTCTCCTTTGTAACTTATGCCGCTTTTATCTTCTTCGTCGTTTTACTTTTTCTTTTCGTTCCTGTAAAGCGCTTATGCAATACAGATGCTATCAAGCGTGAAATGACATTGAATAGTAATACCATAATAATTAATACAGCTGCAGATTTTGTCGCAATCAACTTCGCATCTGGAATAAACCCTTCAGAATTTAACTTCCAAATATGGACTGCTAACGTTTCAGCTGGTCTAAACGGATTTAAAGGATGCGCAGGACTCGAGAAGTCCGCTGCTGAATTTAAAATCGGAGATGTTAAACCCGCTGTGTAAATTAATGCTGCCGCTTCCCCAAATATACGACCCGCCGCTAAAATAATCCCTGTAATAATTTGCGGTAATGACGATGGGATAATAATACGAACGATTGTTTGCCACTTTGTTGCACCTAATCCAAGACTTGCCTCTTTTACATTATGAGGCACTTCTGAAATAGCATTTTCACAAACACGTGTTAAACCTGGTAAGTTTAAAATAGTTAAAGCAAGAGCACCACCCATTACTGTGTATCCCCAGCCTGTCATTGTAACGAACACTAACAAACCAAATAAACCAACAACAATAGATGGTAAAGACGCCATTGTCTCAATGCATAAACGAACAAAATTTAAAAAGCGCCCTTGTTTTGCATACTCTGCTAAATATATTCCAGCACCTAGTCCAAGAGGAATAGATATAATAAGCGTTATAACAAGCATGTAGAATGAATTGAATAACTGCGGACCAATCCCACCACCAGCTCTTGTATTACTTGGTTCTCCAAACAAGAAATTAGGATCCCAAAAACCCCATCCCTTTTGTAAAATTTCAAACACTAAGAACACTAGCATAGCTACGACCAAAGCCGCAACCGCATAAAAGATACCCGTCCAAACTTTATTTACCGTTCTTGCATTCATTATTATCGCTCACCTCTTTGCCCAATCGCTCGAATTACTAAAATAAACAGGAATGAAATAACAAGTAAAATCATCGCTAAAGTCCATAGCGCATTATTCCAAGCAGTTCCATTCAATGTATTTGTCATGTCCATTGTCAAAATACCAGTTAACGTTGCTGTCGGACTATATATTCCTTCTGGTAATTTAATCGTATTCCCGATTACCATTTGAACGGCTAGCGCTTCACCAAAAGCTCGCGCTAAACCTAAAACAACACCTGTTAAAATTCCTTTTTTCGCAGCAGGAACAATCACTCGGCTAATTGCTTGCCATTTCGTTGATCCTAGGCCATAAGAAGCTTCTAAATAATCAAATGGAACAGAGCGTATTGCATCAGAAGCGATACTAGCAATAGTAGGTAAAATCATAATACTTAATACAACGATACCCGCAATTAAACTAAAGCCCACTCCCCCGAACGAATCACGTAATAACGGAACTAAAATCGTAACCCCTAATAATCCGTATACTACTGACGGAATACCGACTAATAATTCTAAAACAGGCTTCAATACTTTATTTCCAAACTTCGGCGAAATTAAATTCATGAATATAGCCAGAGCTATAGCAATTGGTGCACTAATAATAACCGCACCTAACGAAACCACTGTTGAACCTACAATAAAAATTAAAGCCCCAAAAGATCCTTGATCAGCATTTGGATTCCATTTTGTCGATGTTAACATCTCAGTAAACGAGATACCACTTTGTGTAAAAGATTGAATTCCTTTGCCACAAATAAACGCAATAATAGCTAATGTAATTAAAACAATAAAAATACCACAAAACGTAACAAGTGATCTTCCTATATATTCACTTTTCACGTAATTAATTTGTTTTTTCCCCTTCATCACAGGACAGACCCCACTTCACAGATTGAAATGAACAGGACTGGCCTTGCAGCCAGCCCCATAAATTTGATTACTTATTTAATTTAGACATTGGAATGTAGCCCATATCTTCTACTTGCTTTTCAAAGTCTTTACCTTTTACATAATCGATGTAAGCTTTTGTTGCTTCTTTCGCTTCACCTTTTGTTACCATATACTCGTAAGACCAGAATGGATATTTACCAGACGCAATGTTTTCAACTTTTGGATCAGCACCATCAATTTTCACTGTTTGCAGTGCACCTTTTTTATCACCCACCATGTAAGACATTGCTAAATAGCTTACTGAACCTGGAGTAGAATTGATAGCTTGCTCTACTGCACCGTTAGAATCTTGTGTTGTTCCAGTTCCATCATTGATTTTTGCGTCTTTCATAATTGTTTTTTCGAATGTAGCACGTGTACCAGATGAAGCTGGACGATTAATTACGTTGATTTTTTCATCTTTTCCGCCTACTTCTTTCCAGTTTGTTACTTTTCCAGTGAAGATATCTTGTACTTGTTGCACTGTTAAGTTATCAACTTTTACATCTTTATTTACAACAAGAGCGAATGCAATACCCGCTACCTTGTTATCTACTAATTCTTTCGCCTTTTCAGCATCTTTTATTTTATCTCCGGACGGAACATCTGAATTACCAATTTGCACTGCACCAGATGCTACTTGGTTAATCCCAGTTCCACTACCGCCACCTTGAACTTGAATAGAAACTTTTGAATTTTTCTCCATGAATTTCTTTCCAGCTTCCTCCGCAAGAGGTAGAAGAGCTGTAGAACCAGCTGCTGCAATCGTACCCGATAATTCTTGTTTTGTATTATCGCTTCCTTTAGCAGTTTCTTTACTAGTTGTATCTTCTGCTTTTCCACACCCAACTAATGCTCCTGCTACCACTAAAGCTGCTAAAGAGAATTTAATACCTTTTTTCATAACCATGTCTTGTACCCCCATTTGGATTATCACTTTTCGAATTCATTTTCTTTCGAACACAAATTCATTGTAGGACAACAATATTATGTGAGTGTTAAGCAATTTTTAATTTTAAGTAAATGACGATAATAACCCTTAAAATCTATGAATCCCAACATTTACAGTTAAAGAATCCAACAAAAACCACACTAACTATGCTGTAATGTAAATTTATTCTTAACAATGTAAATTCAATGTAAATGTTTTTCTCTCTTTTTCCCTTTTAGTTAAAGTTATATTTACAATTCCGCTGTATTTTGTAACTTTTACACGCCTAATTTATGCACATTAAAAAGAATTTCAGTAATATTTTTTAGTACAACTAAATAAATTGGAACAATTCTAAAATTAAATGAATATTTTTAAAGTACTAATTGACAGCATCATCCAATGTAGTCTACTATATTACTAACAAAAAGTTTACCTAAGGAAACTTTTTGAACTAACACTAACAATATAGAGAAGAGGTAACTTTTATGGTATCGGCTAATACTAAACCCCTTTCCGATTTTAAAACAGGGGAATTTGTACAAATTGAGAAGATACAATTAGAAGGAACTATGAAACGACGTTTATTAGATTTGGGATTTATCCCTGGGGCAACGATTAAAGTATTGCAACGCAGTCCACTTGGAGATCCGGTCGCCTATCAAGTGAGCAACACAACTATTGCACTGCGAAAAGAAGAAAGTTCCCTTATTTTCGGGGTATTAATAGGAGATGATTTCAGATGAGCAAACATCGTATTGCTTTAGCTGGCAACCCGAATACCGGGAAAAGTACATTATTTAATACTTTGACAGGTTTAAAACAACATACTGGAAATTGGACAGGAAAAACTGTTTTAAAAGCTGAAGGAGAATATGAACATAACGGAAGTACTTATACATTAATAGATTTACCTGGAACTTACTCATTATACTCAAATTCCGCGGACGAAGAAGTGGCGAGGGATTATATTATATTTGAAAAACCAGAAGTAACTGTAGTTGTCCTAGACGCAACTGCTATGGAAAGAAATTTAAATTTAGCACTCCAAGTGATGGAAATGACAAACAACGTAGTCATTTGCATTAACTTAATTGATGAAGCCGAGAAAAAAGGTATTGTTATTGATGAAAAAAAATTAGCAAAATCACTTGGTGTACCTGTAGTTAAAATTTCAGCACGTAACCGAGTAGGCATTGGTCATTTACTAAATGTTATTGCAAAAGTATCAAATAAAAAACTAATTCCAACACCAATTAAAATTACTTACAGCGAAAAAGTCGAAAATATGATTCAAGAATTAGAACCACAAATTTATAAGGTGTTCGGTGATACGTATCCAGCACGTTGGATTGCGTTACGTATATTGGATGGAGATAAAAATTTCTTAACTACACTTCAAAAACACCATAATGAACCACTTGTAAGGGAGGTCATAATTAATGGAATCTCACTCAGCCAGTAAAGCTCTTCCATTAGACTATATTATTCAACATGCACAAACACTTTCAAATGAAGATATACGAGATGATATAGTCGGAGATATTTACCGAACATCTGCAAGCATATGTAAAGAATCCGTCCAATATACAAATACTGATAAATTATATCGTTCCGAAAAACTAGATAAAATTTTCACATCTCCAATCTGGGGATTCCCAATTATGCTCGGTATTTTATCTATTATTTTTTATCTTACAATCGCAGGCGCTAACGTACCATCTGATATGATTGCCGAATTCTTCGGATGGGCCGAAGGATATTTAACATCTTGGTTCCAAGCAGCGCATGCACCTGAATGGTTACATGGCATTTTAATACTTGGTTTATTCCGTGGTATCGGAGCTGTTATTAGCGTTATGTTACCACCTATGGCAATCTTTTTCCCTATGTTCGCGCTACTAGAAAACTACGGATACTTACCACGTGTCGCGTTTAATATGGACCGCTTATTCAAACGATCCGGCGCACACGGGAAACAATCTTTAACAATGGCAATGGGATTTGGTTGTAATGCAGCAGCCATTATGTCAACACGTATCATTGAATCACCACGTGAACGTATGCTAGCAATTTTAACGAACAACTTCGTTCCTTGTAACGGTCGCTGGCCTATGTTAATTTTAATGGCTTCACTATTTATGGCTGCTGGTTATACAGGCAGTATGCAAACATTGGTTACTGCTGGCGTTGTAGTTGGAATGGTTGTAATTGGTGTTATTATGACATTAACTGTTTCTTGGGTACTATCAAAAACAGCCTTAAAAGGGGTTCCAACTCACTACACACTTGAGTTACCTCCGTACCGCAAGCCAAAAGTTTGGAATACAATTGTTCGCGCAACACTCGATAAATCAATCTATGTTTTAAAACGAGCTATAGTTGTTGCTGCCCCTGCAGCTGCATTAACTTGGTTACTTGCTAACATTTTTATCGGTGACACAAGCTTACTTATGTATTTTGTAAACTTCCTAGATCCATTTGCTAAAATGTTAGGACTTGACGGGTTTATTCTAGCTGCATTCATTCTTGGACTACCCGCTAATGAAATTGTAATCCCAATTTTATTAATGTCTTACTTATCAACTGGGGCTTTAACTGAAATAGATGATTTTAATCAAATTAAAAATCTATTCCTAGAAAATGGTTGGACTTGGTTAACAGCGTTAAACACAATGTTGTTCTCACTTCTTCATTTCCCGTGTGGAACAACATTGGTTAACATATATAAAGAAACAAAAAGTGCAAAATGGACATTCTTATCGTTTGCAATCCCTACCGTTATCGCCATTGTTGTTACATTCCTCTCTACACAATTGGTACATTGGTTAGGGCTTGTATAAAGCAAAGCATACATAGAAGGTATCCCCCTTCACGTTTGCTTTGCACGAAAGAAACCTGAAAATCATTCAGGTTTCTTTTTTTGTACATCAGTATTCCACGGCTGTGCTCCATACGTTGTGAGTTTTTTATGAATAAAATATATAGCTCCTGGAAGAACTGCCATTAATATCGTGCAACTAATCCCTAAACCCGTAAACAACTTACATCACCTTATTTCACTCTTTTAGGTAAAGCCGAGCCTGAATGCTCAATCGTCGGGTGAACATGAACAGTAATTTCAGCTTTACTAAAGTAATTTTCGCCTTGATCCCAATTCTTACTTACCTTTTTCCACTCTTTATAATTATGTCGCTTATACACTTCCCCTAACTCTAATACATCTACCTTATATTTTTTTTGAACAAGTTTAATTGATTTTTGAATACGCTTCTCCATTTCTTCCGATATATCCTTCTCTAAACGCTTTTCATTCAAAACCTTTTTATGATCACTAAAATGCAACTCAGCTATTGTACCTTCCAGAGATAAATGAATATTAAACTTTGGTTTTGTAGCATTCGTTGTAGATACTTTAATTTTTCGACGCAACTTATGAATTTCATATGTAATAAGTTGATCCTTTTTACGAATGGTAAAAAAACCTCCAATTTTTTTACCTATTATATAATTCATCCCTAATGTTTCTTCCCCACTCAAGTTGCCTACACACTTATTATCCTTTCCACGAAACAATGCTGCACCGTCCATTTGCACCCCTTGTTTTGTTAGTTCAAGAATAGGTAATACAAAACTCCGGTTAGAGATCATCTTTTCCTGTACCTCACCAATTCTTGCAGCCTCAATCATTTGGGCATTTTTCGGAGGGTGTTCAGCTAACATATCAATATACTGCGCCGGTAAATTTTCAGGTTTTGCACTCTGTTTTAAAATAGATTCTGCATTTTTCTTTGAAACAAACAAACGAATATTTCTTCTCATTTCATGATCGCGAATATATACATCTAACGTATTTTGTAAAATGTATGGATGTGAAAGTAATTCTTCAGAGAAAATAATCACTTGTATATGAGGGAAAAATAATGTACGACTAATTTTTTTAGCGATTATTCTTATTTGTTCAAACACACTATCTGCTTTCGCACTAACATTAATATAATTTTCGCCATCTCCATCACCTTGTCCACCTTGCTGCGCTAACTTACTAGGAAGTACCATTTGATACGTCCCTTTCATAATTGGATTCGCTTTCTTCTCCTTCACGATATCATAAGCCGCTCCTACTACAAATCCTCTTTCTTCTATCTCTTCTAACTCAGAACACCCACTCATAAATCCAGTTAAAGTCATAACCATTATAATTTTAAGAAGGTGTTTCATTTCCACCATTCCTTCTTTTTATTTTATATACAATTAAAACGAGCAAAGGCGCTAACACAACAAACCCCATATCTATCCAAGCTAAATAAGTCCCATAACTTGATAAAGCATTCAAACTACTAGGTATCATATTCGCCATAAAAATAATAGGGGCACTTACGAAAATAAAAATATGTTTCTTCACTTTCGGAAACATAGCACAAAACAATAAAGATGCGACGTCATAATACATTGCTGTAGTGTTATAAATAGTAATAATCCAAGTCGTAAAAAAAATCGCATCGAACCTT
Organism: Bacillus cereus group sp. BfR-BA-01382; assembly: GCF_022663475.1. Classification (NCBI taxonomy): domain Bacteria; kingdom Bacillati; phylum Bacillota; class Bacilli; order Caryophanales; family Bacillaceae; genus Bacillus; species Bacillus cereus group sp. BfR-BA-01382. The sequence continues at coordinate 8,025 of NZ_JAKUFQ010000099.1, read as the reverse complement.
TCTAAAAACCCTCCGCCAATTTCAATTTCTTTCCCTAATTCAATTGTTGGATATGTCAATCCACGTGTGGTCATATACGTAAAAACACTAATACAAGTTACATAAATTAAAATGTATGACAACACGTTTACCATCACCGCTTTCGCGACTGCCATTGGCGCTTTTTTCGCTGACTTATCATTCAGCAACACCGCATAAAATAAAGCTACTTCAAATCCAATAAACGTAAAAATAGAATTTTTAACTCCAACAGCATATTGACTTACTTTCGTTTGAAAAGCTGGTAGTAAATTATTTATTTCCATTAAATTTATATTCAATAAAGAAAGAAGTACTATCGCAATTAAAACAATAGGTAAGAATAAAACATTTAACCTTAATAAGGCTGCTCTTGATCCTGCTATTCCATAAATAACAACTAGCAAGAAGAAGAAAGACAGTAGTTGTATCGGTGTATCACTAAATAAATACGTTTGAGAAATAATTGAAATCATTCGCGATTCATATGCTGTCAAAGCAGCAAACGTTAATACTAAAATACTACTAATTGTGTATGCAACAGGCTTCGTCAAATGCGCACTCGTATATTGAACAAAATTTTGTTTCGGAAATAAGATCGCCACCCTCGTCACAAACCAACCTAAAACTGTACAGATCAATCCACCCAAAAGCAAAATAATCCAACCGTCCGAAAATAAAGTTTGGTTAGCGATATCTCTTGGCATAGACAATGCTCCTATACCAATAATGGTCGATGATACCGCAAACCCAATTTCCCGAGATCCAATCTCTTCATCGCCATACTCAAATGGTTTCAATTATTTTCGCTCCTTTGGACGTATTGTAGAATCTTTTGTTTGTAAGTACTCTGGTCTATCTTTCAACATCGATTTTGGCATGCGAATAAATTCTTCTTTCCAATCTTTATAAAATGCAGGAGCAATTGGAGTTGTATACGGTATACCAACGCTTGTTAAATTTGTAATATGAATAGCAAGTGCGATCAGAGCTAGAATAATCCCATACAAACCAAAAGCCGTTGCAGCTAATACAAAGACGAAAAGTAAAATTCGGAACGTAATTGTAATGCTATATACAGGAAGCGAAAATGTAGCAATCGCAGTAACTGCAATAATAATAACTAAAAATGGATTTACAATCCCTGCATTTACCGCAGCTTCTCCAATTACAAGACCTCCTACAATCCCTATCGTTTGTCCCATCGGTTTCGGCAATCGGATTCCAGCTTCTCGTATTAATTCCATAGTCAAGGCCATCATTAACGTTTCAATATACGCTGGAAACGGAACACCTTCCCTAGCACCTGCAATTGAATAAGCCAGTTTAGAAGGAATAAGTCCTTGATGGTAAGATACAAGTGCTACATACATAGCTGGTAACAAAACCGCAATTATACCTGAACCCATACGTAAAAATCGTAATAACGTTCCAATCACCCAGCGCTCGTAATGATCTTCTACAGATTGAAAAATATCAACAAATACGAGTGGCGCAATAAGAGCAAATGGGGATCCGTCTACCAAAATGGCTGCCTTTCCTTTCGCTAATGAGGCTATAATATTATCAGGCCTCTCTGTATTCAAAAACTGTGGAAATGGGGATAAATTATTATCCTGAATTAATTGTTCAATCGTACCTGTTTCCAAAACGACATCTGTCACTATTGATTGAAGACGGCGATCCAACTCTTTTACAATGTGAGGATTAATAATATCTTCTATATATACTAGGGTTACTTCTTTCTGCGATCGCTTCCCCATAATATAAGATTGGAACCTCAACTTTGGATCACGTAAACTACGTCGGATTAACATTTTATTCACATTAATATCTTCATTTAATCCGATCCTCGGTCCACGTATTAAATCTTCAGTTACTGGTGGTTCTAAACTTCTTTTTTCCCAAGCTCTACTATTAATCACGATAGCCGTTTGAATATTATCAATTAATATAACCGTATCTCCCGCTAAAATCGCATTCATAATGTCTGGAAACTTCGTCTTTACACCCACTTCTGCGATAGAAATAAAACGATCCAATAACGTTTGAACAACGGCTTCCTCACTTGGAATTTCTTCGTATTGCAGCGTACGAACGACATATTTATAAACATTATCCTTGTCTGTTAATCCACATAAAAACACAACCGCACAACGTGTAAAACTCCCAGCAAGAGCAACTTCTCTAATTGTTAAATCATTAGGTGAACCTAACTCATCCCTAATTTCTTTCATAACTTCAAATAAGTTACCTTCAAGCTCTAACAATTTCCCCACCTAACTTCCTTTTCAACAAGTTTTTAGTTAGATTCCGCTAATAGAAGAAAATATATACAAAAAAGAGCTATCTCTTTTCAAAGATAGCTCTAATAAACGAATTACTTTTCTACTATTATGCTGTTTTTCTTTATAGATACACTTTTTGTAAATCCACTAACTACAAACATCACAATCATATTAATTAACAATGCGACTATACCTACATTTAAATCTTTTATAGACTGCGGAAAACTCGGAAACATCGTAGCTATATTAGAGCCCGATAAAGTGATATATGCAACAACTAATAACCCCATTCCCATTCCTGCAATCGCTCCTTGCTTTGTAATAACCTGACGTGGAAACAAGCTACATACAAGTGCAGGGAAAAGTTGTGTAACAATACTGTACCCCATTAATAGAAGGGCTCCTATTGTTTCTCCTCCTTTAAATGTAAATAAAACTGCTACGAGCGTTACTACAGGTACAAATAACTTTGCAGCTTTAGCAACTTGTCTATCTGAAGCAGATGGAACCATCGTTCGATAAATATTTTTCGCTAACAGTGTAGAAGCCGCCATAACAAGCATAGAGCCTGGAACTAACGCCGTTAATACTCCCGCACTACCAATAATTCCAATAAACCAAGGATCAAAAGTTTGTAAAGCAAGACGGAATAACGAAAGATCCACATCCGCTCCCTTTAACCCAGGAACTTGCAATATAGCAGCAAACCCTGCAAAAAATACGAAAAGTAACACTAAAGAATACAATGGCATAATTGCTGCATTTTTACGAAATACTTTTTCATTTTTTGCAGAAAAAGCAGAAGCAAATGTATGAGGCCACATATAAAAACCTAGGGCCGTTAATATAATAGTAGAAACAAACCAAGAAATACTCATTCCTTCTTCAGGTAAAGATAAAAATCCCGGCTTTGCTGCTTCTACAGCCTCAAACATAGGCTGAAATCCTCCATAATAATGATACGGTAAATATATACCTAAAAACATAACGATAAACAGTATCATAATATCCTTCAAAGCAGCCGTCCAAGCCGAACCGTGTATACCTGAAACCATTACATATATAGTTATAACAATAGCACCAATCCATACTGCAACAACAGGTGACACCCTTCCGTAAGAAGCTTCTGAAACGATAATCCCCAGTCCCTTTAACTGTAAAACAAGATATGGGATGATGGAAACAACACCAACAACTGAAACAATAAGTCCAAGCGCTTTACTTCTATATTTCTTCGCAAAAAAATCCGACTGCGAAACAAGGTTATGCTCTTTCGCATACTTCCAAATTGGTGGTAATAAAAAATACGATAAAAGATACGCTAAAGCACCATATCCCAAAATATAAAAGGTAGGTGCTCCTTTACTATACGCCCAGCCGCTTCCCCCTAAAAATGTAAACGTCGTATAAATCTCACCTGCCATCAGGAGAAAAACAAAAATAGTGCCAAATCCTCTTCCCCCAACTGACCATTGCTCTAAATTCATATCTTTTCCATGTTGTGCCCGAATCCCTAAAAATAGTGCGAGAAACAAAAATAAAATAATGATAAGTAATGCAGTCATTTTACATCCTCCTTATTAGCGGGATCAAACACGTACACAAGCCCCATACAAAGAGATGTAATAAACACTGATAATAATACCCAAAATAATAAAAATGGCATCCCTAATACGTAAGGAGTAACTGAATTCGCAAATATTGGCCCAACTACTAAACAAAGAACTGGAATAAGCACTAGGATGTATATTTTCTTCATCTCATTCTCCTTTACTTATAAAATTCATAATGGCTGATACAAAGACTTCCACTCCAATCGGTAATGCATCTTCATCAATTGTAAAACGAGGATGATGATGAGGATATATAATACCTTTCTCTTTATTTCCCGCTCCGATAAAAAAGAATGTCCCTGGTACCTTTTGTAAAAACGCCGAAAAATCTTCTCCAGCCATCGTCGGCTGCAAACGAACAACTCTATCTCTTCCATAAAGTTGTAATGCCGTTTGTTCAATAAGCTCTGTAACTTCATAATTATTTACAACTGGTCGATATCCATATTCATAAGAAAACGTATATTTCGCTCCGTAAGATTCCGTAATATGCTTCACAATCCGCTCAATCTTCTTCTCTGTTTCACCTCGTAACTCATGTCTTAAACTTCGCACTGTCCCTTCAATCTCCGCTTGCTCTGGTATTACATTATGAGTTGTCCCCGCATGAAATTGAGTAACGGATATTACGAGAGAATCTAATGGATTCGTGAGGCGAGATACAATTTGCTGAAGTTGCGAAACGACTTGTGTACCGATTGCGATACTATCCACCGTTTCATGAGGGATTCCAGCATGTCCACCTTTTCCCTCTATCCTAATTTTAAAAACATCCGGTGCAGCCATTGCAGGACCATAAATAACGCCTATTTTCCCAACCTCTAACGACGCCCAAAGGTGAGCACCAATGATATAATCCACACCTTCCATTACACCTGCCGCAATCATCTCCTCTGCACCACCAGGAAAATTTTCTTCAGCATGTTGGAATAGAAAACGAATCTCCCCTTTAATCTTCTCTCTTGCTTCTACTAACTTATATACAACCCCAAGTAATATCGCTATATGTCCATCATGACCACACGCATGCATCACACCTTTATATGTAGAAATAAAATCAAACTCATTTTCTTCATGAATAGGAAGAGCATCCATATCGGCTCGAACCGCAACTGTTTTGCCCGGCTGTTTACCTACTAACTTTGCCATCACACTATATTTAGTCGGCCGTGACACTTCTAAATATGGGCATTTCCGAAGTATATCGAACACAAACTGCGATGTTTTTTCTTCTTGAAAAGATAACTCTGGATACTTATGAAAATGCCTTCTCCACTCAACTAACTGATTTTTTGACAAAACAAGTTCCTTTGCAACATCCATACCCCTTCACTCCTTCTTCACCAAGTTAAATGTTATTATAACGCGAATTGTTAACTTTTAAAAGAATCTTCTGAATTTTCAATTATGATAAACCAAAAAGAAAAAGCCATCCAAAAGATGACTTTTTCTTTATTATAAAATAGTAATCGCTTGTTTTCCCATTTGCTCCCAAGCTTTCTCAAATTCTGCTCGTGGAACAGCCAAACGTGGATTATTTTTCAGAGGATCATTTACATATACAAAGTTTTGATCATATCCAATTACTACTGCACTATGCTCATAATATGTAATTTTCACTTCGCCTGAACTCGTATTCCATGTTTCAAAACTACTTTCAGCTAGCGGCTTAAACGTCGTATTAATAATGACCCATACCGGGGAGCCAGAACTAATTACTTTATATATATCTTGCATGTCTCTACCTGTTAAATTAATTACTTTTTCAGGAACATATTTTTCTGCTAAATCAAAGATTGGTTTATTGTATACACCATATCCAGGCTTTGCCTTTGTATAAATATTTCCTACAAACCCCTCGTAAGGATTTCCACGCAAACCATTTTGTTCAAATGGAACACGATAAATTTCGCTAGCAAGTTGCATCTTATCTACTTGTACACCTTTATATTGCAGCAACATAGCTAAACTTGTCACTTCACATCCTCGAGGTAATTCTGGTAATTGTTTAATAAACGGAACATCTTCAATCATAGCTGCTTCTTTCATTTCAGATAGAAACTCTAAGCGTAAAACTTGCGCCTTTTGCATGATTTTATCTTTCCCTATAAAAAATGCAGCAGCAAGTATAATACCAAAAACAAAAAGATATTTTAACTTTTTCATTATAAACAAAACTCCATTAATTATTATTTTACAGACACAACTCTTATCATTGTACCCTTCTTCTTACTAGTTTGCTAGAAAGATCATGTGAATTATCGCTCATAGAATTAATTATAAAAATTCTAATTATTTTTAATAAAAAGAAAAATAAATATACATTTCCAGAATATTTTGCTAAAATCAAAATTGTTAACATGGTGAAGATATCACCATGTTAACAAACATTCTTAGAGTATTTAGTCATAGTTCATTTTTTACATACTCCATTCATTTCATAGCAAATAAACCGAGTGTGTGTTGCATCCCCCACTAATGATTAAAAACTCAGAATAAAATGAAGTTCACACATTCAAGAAAATACGAGGTGAGGGGCATATGAATCAACAAATTGAACAAACAAATTTAAAACGAACAATGAAAAGTAGACACCTATTTATGATTGCACTCGGTGGTGTTATCGGAACCGGGCTATTTATGGGATCTGGTCAAATCGTCCATAATGCCGGACCTGGTGGCGCTATTCTTGCATTTTTAGTCGGTGGATTTGTTATGTATTTAACGATGTTATGTCTTGGTGAATTATCTGTTGCTATGCCAGAAGCAGGTTCATTCCAAAGCTATGCAAGCAAATTCATTTCACCTGGTTTTGGATTTGTTGTCGGTTGGATGTATTGGTTAAATTGGGCTGTTACAGTTGGCGTAGAGTTAACAACTGTAAGTATTTTAATGAAACGCTGGTTTCCAGACGTTTCTTCATGGATTTGGTGCGTTACATTTGCAGCAGCGCTCTTCCTCGTAAACGCTTTATCAGCAAAAGCATATGCAGAAGCAGAGTTTTGGTTCGCAAGTGTAAAAGTTGCAACAATCGTTATTTTCATCGTACTTGGTGGCGCTGTTATGTTCGGTTTACTAGACTTTAATGGAAAGCCAGCTCCGATGCTTCATAATTTCACTGAAAATGGCGGGCTATTTCCAAACGGTGCATTAGCTGTTCTTCTTACGATGATTACAGTAAATTACTCCTTCCAAGGAACAGAATTAATCGGAATCGCTTCAGGAGAAAGTGAAAATCCTGAAAAAACAATTCCAAAAGCGATCAAAAATACAATTTGGCGAACTCTCTTCTTCTTCGTCTTAGCGATATCAGTTGTTGTAGGTTTACTCCCATGGCAAGAGGCTAATCTAGTCGAAAGTCCGTTTGTACTTGTTTTTGATGTAGCCGGGGTCCCATATGCAGCAGACATTATGAACTTTGTTATTATTACAGCTGTATTATCCGTTGCTAACTCTGGTCTATACGCAAATTCTCGTATGCTGTGGGCGATGGCAAAACAAGGAATGGCAAGCCCAGCATTTACGAAATTAACTAAAAAAGGTGTACCGCTAAATGCATTAATTTTCAGTCTGATTTTTGCTAGCCTTTCCTTATTAACAAGTGTATTTGCGGCAGATACTGTCTTTCTAGTTTTAACATCTATTGCAGCAATGGCTGCCGTTGTCGTTTGGATGTCAATTGCCGCTTCACAGTTTTTCTTCCGTAGAAATTTCGTGAAAAATGGTGGCGACATAAATGATTTAAAATATCGTACACCGCTCTATCCGCTAGTTCCAATCGTGGCGTTCTTACTCAATTTCATTACATTTGTTAGTTTGGCTTTCATTCCAGATCAAAGAATTGCTCTTTATTGTGGCATTCCATTTATGATTATTTGTTACATTTTATACCAAGTTAAATATAAAAAAATTGTCACACTTGAACAGCCACGAACTATCACACAAAAAATAAACTAAATATACAAAAAAATAAACTAAATATACAAAATATTCAGCTATCTTTCTTATGATAAGATAGCTTTTTTCTATTTCTTGGATATCCTGGTATAACTTTATTTATTTTAAAATTTTCACAATCACGTTTTTCTCTGGAAAATAGTTTACAA